>JANLOU010000168.1:0-10087 GCA_031366735.1 Candidatus Eiseniibacteriota bacterium | reverse complement strand
CGAGGAGCCGGGAGCTATGGGAGACACGCTCAGGCAACGATTGCTGCAAGCCAAGTTCGCGGGGCCGCATCACGAAGCCGGCCTCAATGTCCTGCTGGCCGCGCAAAGCTTGCGCGATTACTGGGACAAGGCGTTCGCGGGCGTCGACCTGACGGGCCCGCAGTTCAATGTCCTTCGCATCCTCAATGGCGCCCATCCGCAGGGCTATGCGCGTTTCGAGATCACGCGCCGCATGATCGACCGCGCCCCCGACATGACGCGCATGCTGGACCGCTTGATCGATCGCGGGTTGGTCGAACGGTTCCGAGGGGAGGACGACGCTCGCCACTCGATGGCTCGCATCACCGCCAAGGGCCGCACGCTCCTGATCAAGGTCAGGCCGCTGGTGGAGGGTCAGCTGGATTTGATCAGGACCCGGCTGAGCGTGGCCGAGCAGAAGGAACTCTCCCGCCTGTGCGAGCGCATCTACTCCGTCGACGAGGACTGACGCCCTCAGCCGCCGATCGCGCTCATGCCACGCGCGGGCTGCTGGAAGAATGGCGAGTTGATCAAATGCCCCGGCGCTTTGCGCAGCACCGCGGCGCGGAGCAGGCGCTCCACCTCGTCGTCGCTCGCCCCGTTGCGCATGGCCTCGCGGAAGTCGTACTCCTTGAGCGCGAACAGGCAAGTGCGGATCTGGCCATCGGCCGTGAGGCGGATGCGATCGCAGTGTCCGCAGAACGGCTTGGTCACCGAAGCGATCACGCCCACGCGTCCCACGCCATCGGTGTAGCGGAAGCTGCGCGCCGGCGCGCTCGGGTCGTCGTGCTCCAGCGGCTCGATCCCGAACGCGGACTGCAACTGTGCGAGGATCTCGTCCGCGGGAACCAGTTGCGTGCGATCCCACTTCTTGTCGAAGTCCAGCGGCATCCATTCGATGTAACGGAGCTCGAAGCCCTCCTCGCGCGCCCAGCGCGCCAGCGGCACGACTTCGTCGTCGTTGAACCCGCGCATGAGGACGGCATTGATCTTGATGGGTGAGAACCCCGCGTTCCGGGCAGCGGTGAGCCCTGCGTGTACATCGGCCAACCGGTCGCGCCGTGCCAGTCGGTGGAACCGCTCCCGGTCGAGCGTGTCGAGGCTGACATTCACGCGCGTCAGGCCGGCGTCGCGCAGCGCTTCGGCCATCGCCGGTAGCTTGAGCCCGTTGGTGGTGAGCGACAGGTCGAGCCCTGGCTTGAGGTCGTGCAGCATGCGCACCAGCACCGGCAGGTCGGCGCGCACGGTCGGCTCGCCGCCGGTCAAGCGCACGCCCTCGATGCCGCATTCCAGACACACGCGCGTGAGCCGCGCGATTTCTTCGTAGGTCAGGAGCTGCTCCTTGGGCAGCCACGCCATTCCCTCTGCCGGCATGCAATACACGCAACGCAGGTTGCAGCGGTCGGTGACCGAGATACGCAGGTCCCGAACCGTGCGGCCGTGGGTATCGACGAGTGGTGCGCGCATGGAATCCTCAAGGGGAGAGCAGGTGCGACAGCGATGCGGGGACTGTAGCCGTGCCCGCGGGGCCGCGTCCATGACTCCGGCGGGCTGGAGGCGTTCGGGCCACAATTGCCTTGCGGGCCCGTGACCCGCCCAGCACAATCCTCCTCGCAGTCCGCGCGCCAGCCATGGGGCGCGCATCCTCGCACTGGAGCCCTGCATGCCCATGGATGACCGGCTGCGCATAATGCACGGCGATATCACCACGCTCGATGTGGACGCCATCGTCAATGCGGCCAATGTGGCGCTCATGGCGGGCGGCGGCGTGTGCGGCGCGATCCACAAGGCCGCGGGTCCCGAGTTGGCGGAGAGTTGCCGTGAGGTGGCCCCGTGTCCGACCGGCGAGGCGCGCCTCACGCCAGGCTACCTGCTCAAAGCGCGCTATGTGATCCACGCCGTGGGCCCGGTGTGGATGGGCGGCGATTGTGGGGAGGACCGGTTGCTGTCGTCGTGCTATCACGCCGCGCTCGCATTGGCCGAGCGCCACCAGTTGGCCACGATGGCATTCCCCGCGATCAGCACCGGGAGCTTTCGGTTCCCACTCGAGCGTGCCACGGCGCTCGCGCTGCAGGAGATTCGATCCGCACTGGCGCGCGCACAGCATCTTCGTGAAGTGACCTGCGTCTGTTTCGATGAAGTCACATGCAATGTGTACCGATCACTGGGCGCCCCCTGACTCGCCGCCTGGCATTCCTGTTGGCGGCGCTTGCGATCGTTGTGGCGCTCGCGGCGACTCTCTATCTGGGGCCGCGGTTCGTGCCCGGGCTGGGTCGCCTCGCGCAACCACCCGAGCGACAACTGCCTTCGCTCGCGCTTGCCACCGGCTGGATCGGCGCGGACTCGCTTGCGGCCGGTGCGCTCTCGGGGCATCCCACACTCGTGCTCGTGTGGAGCGACACCGACCCGCGCTCGATCGAGGCGCTCGAGGTGGCCGAAGGCTGGCATCGCGCTTTCACGCCGCTTGGATGCCGCATCGTGGCGGTGCACTCACCCGATTTCGCGTTCGGCTCCGATCGCGCAGTGCCCACGCGCATCGCAGAATCGCTGGGGCTCACGCTGCCCATTGCGCTCGATGCCACGCTGCAGTTGCAGGGCGAACTCGGCGGCGCCACCGACGGCCCGCATGTGTTGGTCGCGGATGGCTCAGGCCGAGTGGTGTTCGACACGGTTGGAGCGCTCGCCGCAGGGGAGATGGCGCTGCGCGAACTGTACGGACCACTCCCCAAGGGCTCGGCGCTGCCGGGGCTCATCGCGAGGACGACCCCCGTCTCGGTGCAGACCGTGTACCTTGGAGCAGGCCGCGTCCGGGGTGGTCCGCTCGCGCACTTGTCCCCGGGCACGGAGCGCACGCTGACCGCGGAGTTCCGCTATCAGGAGCAGGGCGCCGTCGGCATTCCCTATGCGGTGGGCCGGTGGCGGGCCGGCACCGAGGGCGCCACATCCCTACGGGCCGGGGCGGCGGAGTTCATCGCCATCCGCTATAGTGCGCACCGCGCAGCAGTGGTGGTGAGCCCACCTGCGGGCGGGACAGGTCGCCTGTGGTTGCTGCTGGACGAGCGCTGGCCCCGAGCCGAGGAATGCGGCGCCGATGTCGCGTTCGATGGCCACGGCGGCGCATACATTGATGTGACGGAGCCTCGACTTTACTGGCTGGAGCAGGGCGCGGGGGAGCGGGTGCTCAAGTTGTCCCCGGCCACCCCCGGAATCACGGTGCACGCGTTCGTGTTCGAGGACGCGCACGGGAATGATCGCAAGGAGTGAACGATGCCACTGTGTGTCTATCTGTGTTACACGCCGGGCTGTCAGACCAAGATGGAACGCTGGATGCCGACCGCCGAGGAGGGTAGCTCCGCTCTCATGGAGTGCCCGCGCTGTGGGGTGGCGATGCAATGCGCCTGGACCGGCTCGCAGCAGAAGACGCCCAACCTGAAGGATGCGGCGAGCATCAAGCGCTAGGGTGGCCAAGCGCCCGTCGCCCTCGGCCGCGGTGGTTCACCTGCTGGACGCACCGGCGCTGCACCGCTCACTGCTCGCGTGGTTCCACCGGCACCAACGCCCCATGCCCTGGCGCGCAACGCGCGATGCGTATCGGATCTGGGTGTCCGAGATCATGCTGCAACAAACGCAGGTCGCGACCGCGACGCCTTACTACCTGCGCTTCGTTCAGCGATTTCCGGATGTCGGCGCGCTGGCCGAGGCGCCGCTCGACGATGTGCTGGCGGCGTGGGCGGGGCTGGGCTACTACCGCCGCGCCCGCATGCTGCACGCCGCGGCGCGCACCGTGGTGCGCGAGCACGCCGGGCGCGTGCCGCTCGAGCGCGAGGCATTCGCGGCGCTCCCGGGAGTGGGGCGCTACACGGTCGGTGCGGTGCTCAGCATCAGTGCGGGACACGCGTTGCCCGTGCTCGATGGGAATGTCGCGCGCGTATTGTCGCGCTGGACGGCGCTCCCGCTCGCGGTGAAGCGTCCTGCCGATGCGAAGGCACTCTGGGCGCTGGCGGAGTCCCTGATGCCGGTGCCGGGGGCTGGGCGGCGCTCGGTGGATCCCGGCGACTGGAACCAAGCGCTCATGGAGCTGGGCGCCACGATCTGCACGCCGCGTGCGCCGAGTTGCGCGCAATGCCCGGTTCGTGCGCAGTGCCGCGCGTTCGCATCGGGGCAGGTCGCGGTGTTCCCGCCCGTGCCCGCGCGGCGCGCGCCTGAACAAGTGCGGCGGGCCGTGGTGTTGATCGAACGGGCTGGCCGTGTGCTCGTGACGCGTCGCGAAGGCGCACTGCTCGATGGGCTGTGGGAGCCGCCCGGGGTCGAACTGGCGCCCGATGCGACCAGCGCCGCGACGCGTTTGCGCGCGATGCTCCGGACGCTGGGCGTGCGCGCGCGGCTCGCCGACACCGGCAAGCGTGTGAAGCACACCATCACGCATCGCGCGATCGGGGTCGAGGTCTGGCGTGGGACGCCGCTCGCGCCGGTGCCACGACGCGTGGCGCTGCGTTGGGCGGAGCCGGGCTCGCGAGGCCTCGCGCTCACGGCGCTTGCTCGCCGGCTGATCGAGCCGGCCTGAAAGCCGAACGCCCGGCGGGTCGACCGCCGGGCGTCGCTGCGCAGAGGAATGCTGTGCCCCCGCTCAGGCTTCGAGCGTCGCTTCCAGCGAGATGTTCGTGTTGAGCAGGCGCGAGATCGGGCAGCCTGCCTTGGCGCCAGCGGCAATCTCGGCGAACTTCGCCGCATCGATCCCCGGGATGGTCGCAGTCATCACCAGGTGCGACGCGCTCACCGTGGCTTTGCCATCGACCGGCTCGAGCGTGACCGTTGCCGTGGTGGTGATGCGCGTGGGCGTGAAACCTGCCTTGCCCAGATCGCCCGAGAATGCCATCGAGAAACAGCCCGCGTGCGCCGCCGCGATGAGCTCTTCCGGCGTGGTGCCCGGACCCGTAGTGGCTTCGAATCGCTTGCCAAAATCATATTGCAGCTGAGTGAACGCGCCGGTGGTGGAATCCAGAACGCCCTTGCCGTCCTTGAGACCGCCCGTCCAGACTGCTTTCGCCGTGCTCTTCATGTCGAGGATCCTCGGGTTTGCGTGAAGGTGAATGGACCCCGGGAATCTAGCCGAGCAGGGCTCAGCGCACCACGAAGACCCGGGCAGTCCGGCGCTCGCCTTGTGATGCGAGACTTGCCAGATAGAGTCCGGGTGCCCACCCGGCCGTCTCATCGACCACCAGCGTGCGTGCACCGGTTCCCTGCAGCGTGAAGGAGCGCAGCCTCCGACCTGAAAGGTCGTACAGCGCCAGTTGCGCTGGGGCGTCCGTCGGCAGGGAGTAGCTCAAAGTGAAATGTCCCCGCGCGGGCTGGCCTCCGACGAGAGACAGTTGCAGCCCGCTGGCAGGCGGCGAGGGCCGCGGTGCATCCACGAGTTCCGGCGGGAGAACGCGGGTGAGCGCGACGCTGTAGCCGGCATAGCCAGTGCCATTGGCATTGGGATCGTAGCGGTAGTGGGCAACATCGAGCACGCGCGCACTCGGAGACCGGAATGCCAGGACGCGCTTGGGCAGAACGCGCGCCGAGTCCGGCTCGGCGGGATCATTCGTGCCGTCTCCAAGGAACCACATCGCGCGGCCGGTGCCACCCAGCCGCAGGTCGTTCCAGACAAACACCAACCCACCGTTGGGCTGGCTCACCGCCATCAGCTTGCTCGGGTCGTCCCAGGGTTTCGAGTACTGCGCGCCAGCGTCGAGTAGCGAGCGACCGGCTTGCGCGTGCCCCGGGGCGAGAGTGCCATTCGACTGCCAGCGGGACCACCGCGGCACCCCGTCTTTCGTCCACACCACATGCACACCACCTTCGCCATCCGATTGAATATTCAATTCGTTGAGGGGGAAGGTCTGCGCTCCCACAAGCTCGACGCCACCCACGGGCCATGCCGAGTCGAAGGTCCCGTTCAGGTCGAATCGTCGTGCGAAGAGGCGTGGTTGACTCGATACAGCACTGGAACGGAACCAGGCCGCGATGAAGTGGTTGGGACCGGACGGGATGAGTTGCTGCTCCGACCAGGTACCGGTATCCGAACTGAGCAGGATGCCGCCGGCGGGCCAGCCAACAGCGCGCGTGGTGTCCGCGAGGATCCGATCCACATGCGCGCCCGAGTCGTCGACCCAAAAGAGTACGACCCCGCCCGAACCGTCTGGTTTCGCTGTCGCGCCAGCGCCGTATGTCAGATTGGTGGTGGTGGCGACGAGCATTCCGTTGGCGGGCCAGGGCGCCGCGATCGCTCCGTTCTCCAGCCGCCGCTGCAACCGGATGCGCCCCTTGGTGTACCAGGTCGCGTAGACCCCACCGCTGCCATCGCTGGCGGCGTCGACCGCCGCCTCAGAGGGAGCCACGGTGTGCTCCAACTGCCAAGCGTAGTTCGACAACGGGGGTGGGTAGGCTGGCCGGCTTCCATCCGCGGAGTATCTTTGAAGAATCACATCCCGCACGGTGCTATATAACGAACGAGCGTATCCCACATGCAGGAGTCCACCGTCGGCCGTGTGTACAAGGCCACTGCGGTAGGAAGGGTTATTTGCGGAACTGTGCATGCTGAGGCCGGACCAACCCCACAGGAGATCCCCGGACGGGGAAATGCGCTGAGCATGTATGAAATAGTTCGATGGCCCCCAGTGCACAGTGACGATCAAGTCACCGTTGGGCGCTGTAATTGCTTCAGCGGACTCGTAGGACGGCGGCGTCTCGGAGATGATCAGCTTGCCCCCTGTGGGCCAATCGGCGCGAGCGGCGGTGGGGAACAGGGCAAGCGCGAGTAGCGCCGCGAAGGCACGAGTGGAGCGATTCCCAAGAGTGACCATGAGTCGGAGGATATCATCGCCGCTCGATGGCACCCGGAAAATCTACTCCAACGGCTTTCGGAGCAAAGGGTTGGAAGGGAGCAAGGCACTACCGCGAAAACGCGGCACTGGGCAGCACGAGGCCGCGCGGGAACGGCTCGCGGGCGGTTGAGTACCCCCATGCCGGGTGCTAGGTTGCGGTGGTCATGAGCCCCGGTCCTGGTCGGAAGGTCGTCAAGCACTGCCCGCAGGGCCATCTCATGGAGATGGCCTGGCGTAGTTGTCCCCGCTGCTCGGGTGGAACGCCGGCCGAGGAGGCTCACGGTCGCGACATGACCGAAATGACCATGATCCTGGGCGCTTCCGCCATGGCCCGGCCCGAGCCGGTCGCGCCTGCCCGCCCCGCCTGGATCGTCTGTTTCACCGCCACCACCGGCCCCGCCACCGGGCAGCGGTTCGAAGCCACTGCCGGTCGGTACAAGTTGGGCCGCGGACCCCGCGAGGAGGCGGGCTTCCAGGTGGTGGCATTCGGGGACAGCGGTATGTCCCGCGACCACTTCGCGCTCGAGGTGGGTGTCGCGGCAGTGATCCTGCGCGATCTGGGCTCCACCAATGGCACCTTCGTGAATGGTTCGCGCATCGAGCGCCATGTCCTTGGCGCCAGCGATTCGGTGCGAGCGGGGGAGACGGTCTTCCGGGTGGAGTTGAACCTCGCAGGGCCGACGCCATGAGCCAGTTGCGGGTGAACGACGGCGGTCGGGAGCATATGGTGACCTTGGGTGCCGCTGCGGTGCGCCTGGGTCGATCCCCGGAGTGCGACATCGTGCTCGAGGATCCGGGGATCTCGCGTGAACACGCCGAACTGGCGCAGGTGGGTGAAAGTTGGGAAGTGCGCGATCTGGGCAGCCGCAATGGCACATTCGTCAATGACGAGCCGGTGGAGCGCCAGCGCCTGACGACTGGCGATGTCGTGCGCCTTGGCCCCGATGTGACGCTCGAGATCCTGAATCTCGCGCAGACGACAGTGCCTACCCGGAGGTCCGGCGGCGCGCGAGCAAACGCCGCCCAGGCGCCGCCCAGCGGCACGAAAGCCACCTCGCCCTCGGCTGGCCGCTGGTTGCAGGACCTGCGCTGGACGCTGACGCCGCGCGCTGCACACAGTCGCGCCGTCGCGCTGACCCAGGCGGTGACCACGGTGGGGCGCGATCCGGGTGCAGGGCTGGTGCTGAACGATGAAAGCGTCTCGCGCATGCACGCGCGGCTCGACCGCGAGGGCGAGGCGTTGTTCGTCACCGATCTCAAGAGTAGCAACGGCACGCATGTGAACGACGAACCGGTGCTGCGCGCGCCGCTCAAGCCGGGCGATGACCTGCGCTTCGGCGATGTGGCGTATCACCTGGACCGGCGCGTGCAGCCCGCCTGGGGGCGGATCGCGCTTGCCACGGGTGCGCTGGTGGCCGTGATCGCCGTGGTGTTGTTGGCCATGCGGTTGTCGGATTCGATGGGCGAGAACTCCCAGGTGGCCGACCTCGAGAAACGCGTTCGCACGCAGGCCATCGAGGCGACCAGTGCTGGCATCGCCGCCGCGCGCGAGGGTGACGCCGAGATGGCGCGCGCGCACCTGATGTACGCCGCCGACCTGCTGCTGCTCTCGGGGTTGGCGCCGCGCGGGGCGACGCTCGCCAAGCCGGCCGAGGTGTTCCGCGAAGTGGCGCGGCAACTACCCGAAGCGGAGCGGGAGTTCGATTTCGCGCGGGCATTGGACCAGTCCACGGTCGAGGCGTCGCAGGCGCAACTCGCGTCGCTCACGAACCGCCAGTATGTCCAGCACCAGATCCAGCGCTACTCCGTGGAACTGGGCCAGGACCCCGATGTGCCGCCGGGTTTTGTGGAAGCCGTGAATGGGTATGTCGAGGAGTTCGTGAAGTACAAGGGTTCGATGAAGCAGATGCTGGAACGCTCGCGCGCCATGCAACCGCGCATCCGGACCATCCTCGCCTCACGGCACCTGCCGGAGGCGTTCTGCTATGTGGCCTGGGTCGAGAGCCGGCTCGATCCCTCGCAGAAGAGCCCGGTGGGCGCGCTCGGCCTGTGGCAGTTCATGCCGGCCACGGCGCGCGAATACCGGCTGGTGGTGGACGAAGGCAACCCGTCACGCGACGAGCGCACCAATGTGGAGCGTTCCACCGCCGCCGCCGCGGATTACTTCGCGACGCTCCTGCGCGACCAGGGGCCGGAATATTTCATGCTCGTGCTGGCGTCCTACAATCGCGGCCACAACGCGCTCGACCGCGCCAAGCAGAAGATCACTGACCCCATGCTGCGCTCGACGCGCAAGTACTGGTATCTGGTCGAGCACGAGTTGCTTCCCGAAGAAACGCGCAACTATGTGCCCAAGATCTTCGCCGTGCGCATCATCGCCGAGGCGCCCGAGCGCTTCGGGTTCGAGGTGCCGTGAGCCGCCGCGGGCCCGCACTGGGCTGCTCGCTGCTCGCCATGCTGTGCGCGCTCGCGCTCGGCGCTCCGGCGCTGCACGCGCAGGCACTGGGCACTCTGGGCGTGGACGATGTGCGCGTCGATTCTCGTGGGCGCCACCGGGTGCTGGTGTCGGCGCTCGACGCGAATGGCAGCCCGATCACCGAGCTGGAGTCCCATTTCAGCGTCCGGCTGGACGGCCATGAGGTTGCCGAGCTCACCTCCGAGGCTGCGCGCAAGCGCCAGCCGGGCAGCCGCATCTGCGTGGTGGTGGACGCCACGCTGTTCGGCGACGAGACGCTCGGCGCCGTGCAGGACGCGTTGCGCGGGTTGCTGCCCGCGCTCGGGCCCAAGGACGAGTTGCAAGTGCTGGGCGTGGGACATTCGCTCAAGCTGCGTCGCTCGAATGCAGCGCACGCCGGGCACATGATCGACGGGTTGGGTGCGCTCGCGGAAAGTGACACGCCGGTGCTTTACGACGCCCTGTACGCTGCGGCGCGCGACGCCGCACGCCTGCCCGCCGACCGTGGCAGCGTGCTCTTGCTGGTGACGCGCGGCTCGGACGGGGGAAGCAACCACACGCAACTCCAAGTCCTGGCCATGGCGCGCAGCCGGGCCCGACTGACGCCCGTGCTCATCACGGTGGTGGGAGACGAAGGCGCGGCCTCCGAGGCCGACCCATTGCAACGACTGGCCCAACACACGGCCGGGGGTTACGGCCATGTGGGTTCGCCGGTCGATCTGGCCTCGGCGCTGGCCGCGCAACTCGA
>JANLOU010000482.1:0-1845 GCA_031366735.1 Candidatus Eiseniibacteriota bacterium | reverse complement strand
CTTCCGGCGTCCTGAGGCGAGAGGCTGAAAAGTAGTTCGCGCCCCTTGCAGCCTCCCCGCCACACCTCAACGCTGGTAACGCCGTCGGAGCGTTCCCCAACTGGTCCGGCGCACGGGCAGCGGCGTATCGACGCGGACTCGATCGACGAGGATGCCGCAGTTGCGCGAGTCGTAGTCGTTGGCGAGCTCCAGCGTGGTGGAGTCTGCGATCGCGGTGAATGTCCAACTTCCATCCCGCCATGCGGGGTCCGTCGCCGTGCCCACGCCAACTGTGGCGAATGTCCCAGTCTGCCCCGCTGCGCGCACGGTCAGTTCCCGATGGATGCACGGGCCATTCAGGGGCGCGGGGGCAAATGCGATGATCAATACATAAATGGCCCCGGGAATAGTCGGTATCCGCTGGCTGATCGCACTGCGGCTGGCCGGGGAACCCGTGTACAGCCCAACACTGCGTGCCCCCTCTGCCGAGGCCCAATCCGTTCCCGCATAGAAGACCGCGTCACCGGTGACTGTCCAGCTCTCGATCGCCTGCGAGCCTTGGACTAGCTTGATGCTGCCGCTGGGTTCGCTGCCCCGCTCGAAGCCCGGATTGAGTAGCTGGGCGAAGGCCGGGGCCGCGAAGAGCACCAGACTCAGGGAGGCAGCGATCATTGCAAGGACCCAGCCACGCATCGCGATGCTCCTGCACTCCAGTCGTTGACCCTGCTCGAGCATCGGGTATCCTTGAACCGTCCCCGCAGTGCGCGAGCCGTTGCGAAACCGACCAGTGTTCGGGGAAATCGACACGAACATGAAAGGACCGTATCACATGCTGAATCGCATCTCAGTTGTTTGTCTGCTCTCCAGTGCGTTCAGCTTCGCAACTGGCTCGACGGCCTTCGCGGAACACAGCCAAGTGCCCGTCGCCCGCATCCATGCCCAGGCCCAGGTCGCCGCGCCGCCTGCGGCCGTGTGGGCCTGGATGATCCAGGGCAGGAATCTCGTGACCTGGTGTCCCGGCTGGAAGGCGCCCGCGAATGCCAAGTCGAATATCTCGAAAGTCGGCGATGTGCTCGAGTACACCGACGAGTGGGGCAATGGGGGACGATCGGTTGTCACCTATCTGCTCAAGAACAAGGAACTCCGCGTTGCGCACGAGCCCACCAAGGGTGACTACATGTGCCAGGCGAAAGTCATCCTGGAGCCCGTGGGCACTGGGACCCGCGTTCACCTGTGGGATCAATACACGGACGACAGCTCGCCCGCAGACGCGCAAGCAACCGCCCAGAAGATGGAAACCGAACTTGCCAACATGCTCGCGGCGCTCAAGAAGGGCGTGCAGAGCAGGTAAAGGAATCCATGCCGACTCCATCTGCCGTAGGGCCCAACACGACCCCCCCTTGGAAGCCGCTGGATGTCATCCAACGACGCGTCTTCGGCGTGCTGATCGAGAAAGCCAAGACTACGCCGGCTGCCTACCCGATGACGGTCAATGCCATCGTCGCCGGGTGCAATCAGAAGAGCAACCGCGAGCCGCCCATGACCCTCGACGATACCGATGTCGGCAATGCACTCGGTCAGTTGGAGACACTTGGGGCGGTGAGCGAGATCGACTGGCTGGGTAGGACACTCAAGTTCAAGCATCACGCCTACGAGTGGCTCGGTGTGGACAAACCCGAGCTCGCGGTGATGACCGAGCTACTACTGCGCGGAGAGCAATCGCTGGGCGACCTGCGTGCGCGCGCCGCGCGGATGGAACCGATTGCCGACCTCGGCGAGCTCAAGCCGATTGTCGCGCGACTACTTCAACGCGGCTTGATGATCGAGCTCACGACCCCCGGCCGTGGCCAGATGGTCGGCCACACC
>JANLOU010000159.1:0-3970 GCA_031366735.1 Candidatus Eiseniibacteriota bacterium | reverse complement strand
GTCGCTGCGATTCAAGCGGATCCAGTTCACGCCTGACTTGCTGCCGGCGGACCTGACGGGGACGGTGATCTACAACCCGCGCGACGGCTCCTTCTCGGCCAAGCGTGGCCCGGTGTTCGCCAATCTCGTGCTTGCGGACGAGATCAACCGGGCGCCGGCCAAGGTGCAATCCGCGCTGCTCGAGGCCATGCAGGAGCGGCAGGTGACACTCGGCGACGAGACGATCGCGCTGGAGAGGCCTTTCCTCGTGCTCGCCACGCAGAATCCGATCGAGCAGGAGGGAACCTACCCGCTGCCCGAGGCGCAGAGCGATCGGTTCATGTTCAAGGTCAAGGTCGGCTATCCGGAGCGTGCGGAGGAGAAGGAGATCCTGCGTCGCGCAGGGCTCAGCGAACTGCCCGCCTTGAAGCCACAGGCCACGCGCGAGCAAGTGATGGAAGCGCGCGAAGCTCTCGAAGTGGTGTATGTGGACGATAAGATCCAGGAGTACGTTCTGGATTTGGTGAGTGCCACACGGCGCCCTCGCGATTTCGGGCTGGCGCTCGACAGCCTCATCACCTTCGGCGCCTCACCGCGCGCGACGCTGTTCCTGTGCCGGGCCGCTCAAGCACATGCACTGGTCCGCGGGAGGCCCTATGTCCTGCCCGAGGATGTCAAGGCCATCGCTCTGGATGTCCTGCGCCACCGCATCCAAGTCTCGTACGAAGCCGAGGCGGAGGGCGTGGACGGCGAGGAGGTCGCGCGGCGCATCCTGGAGCAGGTGCGCGTTCCCTGATGGATCCGATCGCAGCCCTGTTCCTGGCGACCGTGGCGGTGTTCGCGCTCACGCTGGGCGTCCTGGCGCTCCGGGAGCGTCGCGGCGTCCCGCGTGATGGGGAACGCCGCCGTCGCGCCGACACCTCCGAGCTCTTGCGCAAGGTGCATCGGCTCGAGATCCGTAGCCGCCATCTGGTGGAGGACCTGTTCTCGGGGAATGCCCAGAGCATGTTCAAAGGGCGGGGCGTGGAGTTCGAGGAAGTGCGCCTGTACCAGCCCGGTGATGAGGTGCGCGACATCGATTGGAATGTCACGGCACGCCTGGGGCAGCCCTATGTGAAGCGCTTCGTCGAGGAACGCGAGTTGACCGTGATGCTCGTGGTGGACATCTCACGCTCGATGCTGTTCGGCACGCGAGGGAGGGACAAACGGGAGCTCGCTGCGGAGCTGTGTGCTGTGTTGGGATTCGCGGCGCTGCGCAACAATGACCGTGTCGGGCTGGTGCTCGTGGGGGGTGACATCGAGTTGTTCGTGCCCGCCGCTCGCGGTCGGACCCACTTGTTGCGGATGTTGCGCGATGTGCTTGGACGCGAGCCACAGGAGCAGGGCACACGACTCGGGGACGCGGCGCGGTTTGTGGGGCGAGCGCTCAAGCGCCGGTCGTTGATCTTCTGGATCTCGGATTTCGAGGATCGCCTCGAAGAACGGGACTGGCGTGTGATCACCCGCCGCCATCAAGTGTTGGCGCTTGCCCTGCGCGATCCGCGCGAAGAGAGCCTGCCGCGTGCGGGTTGGGCGATGCTCGAGGATCTGGAAACGGGTGAGCGCCGGCTCGTGGATACCAGCGGCGCCGATGCCCAGAAAGGCTATCCCGCGCGCACGCGGGAGCGTCGGCGGGCCGCCGAACAAGTGCTCGCGAAAGCCCGTTGCCCGTTGCTCGAGCTGAGCACCGACCCGCTAAAACCCTACATGCCCGTGCTGATGCGTTACTTCGATGCACGCGCCAAGCGTCGGGGGGCGGCTTGAAAAGCCGGGCGATCTGGCTTCGATGGGTTGCGGTGGCGGCCGCCGCGACCCTGCCCGCGCTGCTGTGCGCGCGGGGGGCGCTCGCGACTTCCGCCACGCAGGGGCCGCGCGAACGCGCGCATCTACAGGTAAGTGTCGCGCCGGCGACACTCAAGCTGGGCGAGCGCGCCACCTATCGCGGCCGCGTGATCCTGCCGCAGGGCATCGGCGTCCACTTCGAACCTGCCGTGCCCGGTGGCTCATTCAGTTGGGGCACGCCGGTGGTGCGTCGGGGTCCCATCACGGATCCCAGGAACCTCGACTTCGGCAAGGACTCGGTCGTGGTATCGATTCCCATGCAGGTCTTCGAAACGGGACAGGTGTCCGTTCCCGGCCTGCGCCTGCGAGTGGACCGGTTGGCCCCGCATGACGGCCCCATCGAAGGTCGACTGCCCGTGGTCCGGATCGTCATCACGCCGGTCGTGACAGCCGCGGACAGTGCGGCGCAGCTGCGTCCGGTGCGCGGCCCGCTGTTGGCGCCGTGGTGGGAACGCATTCCTTGGTCCAAGGTCATCGCGGCGCTCGTGGTCCTGACGGTGATGGTGATCGTGATTGTGTACTGGCGCCGGCGCGCGCGCCCCGGGGTGCTCGCCCAGCCAACCCGGATTCCGCCACGGGCGCGACGCGACCCGGCGCAGGTGGCACTGGCCGCGCTGGCGGCATTGCGCCTGCGGCGCTTACCGGAACAGGGCTTGTTCGGCGAGCACGCGCTGGGCCTGACTCGCATTCTGCGCGAATATCTCGAGGCTACGCTGGTCACGCCGCGGCCCGGGGACACCTCGGCGGAGCTGCTCGAACGGTTGGCGGCGGGCCAGCTCGCCCAAGTCGATCTCGTGCGGCTCGAGGGGCTGCTGGGGGTCTGGGACCGCGTGAAGTTCGCGCGCGCGCCGATGGGAATCGAAGAGGCCGTGCGTTGCGAGGATGCGGTCGAGGCCTTGCTCCGCCGTGCCGAGCGGCCGCAGGAGGTGGCGTGATCCGTTTCGAGTATCCGTGGCTGCTGTTGGTGGCTCTGCTGGTCCCGGCGTTGTGCTTCTGGCGTTGGCGCCGACCGCAGACCCAGCCCGCCGCGGTCTACTGGGCCAGCGCCCAGGGTCTGCCCCGACCGGGCTGGCGCGCGGGCCCATGGTTGTTGGTGCGTTTGCTACCGTGGCTGGCGTTGGTGTTGACGCTGGTCGCGCTGGCGCGTCCTCAACAAGGCCTGCAGCAGAGCGAAGTGGATTCGCGCGGCGTGGACATCGCGTTGGCGATCGACATCTCGCCCAGCATGCGGGCCGAGGATATGGGAGGGGGGGACCGACTGAGCGTGGCCAAGTTGACGGCGCGCGATTTTGTTCGGGGTCGCCCCCATGATCGCATCGGCGTGGTCGGATTCGCAGCCACCGCGTTCACGCAGTGCCCCCTGACGCTCGACCACGACACGCTGCAGGAACTGCTCGAGGGCTTGGATTTCGGGCTCGCCGAGGACGGCACCGCCATCGGCATGGGCCTTGCGACTGCGGTTCAGCGGCTGCGCGATAGCCGCACGCCCAGTAAGGTCGTGGTGCTTCTCACCGATGGAGAGAACAATCGCGGCGCCATCGATCCGCTCACAGCGGCCGACCTTGCTCGCGCCATGAAGGTGAAGGTCTACACCGTGCTGGTGGGGCGACCGACCCTCGTGCCCGTCATGGTGGACGACCCGTTGCTTGGACGCACCACCCAGATGACGGCGGTGGATGTGGACGAGAAGCCACTGATCGAGATTGCTACTCGTACGGGTGGCAAGTTTTTCCGAGCCGGAAGCGTCAGTACGCTGGGGGGCATCTATGCCGAGATCGACCGGCTCGAGCGCGCTCCTATCCGCGCGCTGGTCTATCGTGAATATCGCGATCTCGGGCCATGGTTGCTCGCCGCGGCAGCTGCGGGACTCGCGCTGGCCATGTTGAGCAATGCGACCTGGGCGTTCCGGATCCCATGAGGAGGCCTGCATGAGTTTCGCGGATCCGCGCTTCCTCCTGGGCCTGCTCCTTGTGCCCATCCTCGGAGTGCTCGAGTGGAATGCGATCCACCGAGCCGAACGCGCAACCGATGCGCTGGTGGGCAAGCGGGTCGGTCATCCGTTGTTGTCCCAGCGCCTCGCAGGACAGCGCCTGCTCGGGCTGGGCCTGCG
>JANLOU010000149.1:0-1967 GCA_031366735.1 Candidatus Eiseniibacteriota bacterium | reverse complement strand
GGCGTCGGACAGCTTGCGCGCTTCCAGAGCGCCAGTCCCGCGCACAATGGCTGCGGTTCCATGGGCACTCCCGACAACCCCGAGTTCCAGACCGCGCCCGCATTGGCCTATGCCCATGTGGCCAACACCGCAAGTGCGCCGCCCTATCCGGGGCTGTGGGGCAACACGGCTGTCAGTGGAGTTTTTTACCAAGGCGCATTGTATCCGGGGGTCTACCGCCAACAGTTCTTCTTTGGTGACTACGGGCAGAACTGGGTGCGCGTGGGAACGATCGACGCAGCGAACAATCTCGTGTCGGTCTCGGACTTCGGCAGCACCATGGGCACGCCGGTCTGCTTCACGAGCGATCCCGTCACGGGCGATGTGCTGTACATCTCGATCATCACGGGCGAGGTCATGCGCATCCGATACACCGCCACGGTCGGCAACAGCGCGCCCAACGTCAGCGCAGTGGGTGCGCCCAGCTTCGGGGCGGTTCCGCTCGATGTGGTGTTCTCCAGCGCGGGCACCATGGACCCGGACGGTGACCCGGTCACACTGTCGTGGTCGTTCGGCGACGGCAGCGGTTCCTCGCTGGCCAACCCCACGCATACCTATTCGGCGATCGGCACCTTCACCGCTGTCCTGACCGCCACCGATGGCAGAGGCGGTGTGGGCCGCGACACCGTGGTGGTGGTGACCACGGCGGCCAGCAACTTCCCGATCACGAGCGTGCTGGACAACTTCAACCGAGACGACGGACCGATCGGTGGCGCATGGGCAGTGGACAAAGCGGGGCTCGTGATCAAGAGCAAGACGCTGCGCGAGACCGCGCTCGATAACTGGGCGGTGTGGAGCGGCGCTTCGTTCGGCGCGGATCAAGAGGCCTATGTCACCCTCAAGTCGCTCACGCTGACGGCCCTCGAGCATGACCTGATTCTCAAGGCGCAAGGGCTGGTCTTGGATCAAGGCTATATCGAGGTGCGCTACGACCATGTGCAGAAGGCCGTGCTCGTCACCACTTCCGCACCCTCGCAGGGCCGCGTCGCGCGCGGCGCGGCGCTGCCCGCGGCGTTCGTCAATGGCGATCGGCTGGGTGCGCGCGCATTGGCGAACGGCACAGTCGAGGTGTACCGCAACACCGGCCTGATCGGCACGCGCAGTGTGGCGGGCTGGCCGTTCGCCTCGGGCGGCGGCCGAGTGGGCCTCAAGCTCTTGGGCGCCAACAGTTCGACCATGGACAACTTCGGCGGCGGCGATGTGACGGTCGGCCCGAATACTCCGCCCACGATTGCGATCACCTCGCCGCTCGCGCGCGCGTTCTTCGTGGCCGGGCAGAATGTGACGCTCGCCTGCACGGCCTCCGACGCGCAGGACGGGGCCTCGCGCCTGACCTACCACTGGGATGTCGAACTGCACCACAACACGCATTTCCACTTCGGGGGCACCTTCGAGACTGCTGGCGCCAGCTTCGTGGCCGACAATCACGACGATGGCACGGGCGTGTTCTATCGCATCCGCCTCACCGTGCGCGACACGGGCGGACTCTCGAGCCGCGACTCGGTGGACATCTTTCCCGAGATCGACCTGACTCCGCGTGCCGCCGTGTTCACCCCAGCCGCACCCACGGCCTCGGATGGCATCACGGCGACATTCCGCGTGCGCAATCTGGGCCGGCTGCCCTCGAACCTCTCGCGTTGGCGAGTGCGAGCGGGGGCGACCTTGCTGGCTGAGGGCGATGTGATCGTGCCCGCGCGGGACAGCGTCCTGGTGACCGTGCCACTGCCCACCCCACTTGCCGCGGGAACCTACGCGGTGCGCGTGGTCGTCGACACGCTCGGCCAGGTGACCGAGACGAATGAAGCGAACAACGCCGCGATGAGCACACTCATCGTCAGCGCATCGGTCCTACCGTTCCAGAACACCGCCGTGCTCGACAATTTCAATCGTGGCAATGGCGCGCTGGGCGCCAACTGGCTGAACGCGAC
>JANLOU010000056.1:0-5265 GCA_031366735.1 Candidatus Eiseniibacteriota bacterium | reverse complement strand
GATGCTTGCGACCTTGGATGTACCGGTCACTCCCGAGCAGTTGCGCCATGCCGAAGTGCGCGGGCGGCGCCTGTACGATCTGGCTGCGACCCGGCCGCGCAAGCTGGCGCCGGGAGAGCCGCACCCTGCCCTGGGTTCGATCGTCCGATCGAAGCCTACTTCGCCGGCATGCTTGAGGCGGTGGGGTGCCGCCACCCGGTTCTCGAGGAGGCCATGGCGCACATGCATGCCCAACAGAAGCCGCCCTCGTTGTTGTGGGGCCGCCCAGCGGAGGGCGCGCGCACCGCGCTCGACGGTGTGTACGATCTTGGGCTGCGCGCCGCGTGTGTGAGCAACAGCGATGGTCGCGCGGAGCATCACCTCGTGGTCTGCGGAGTACGCGCGGGCCTTGAGTTCGTGGTGGATTCTCAGCTCGAGGGAGTAGAGAAGCCCGATCCGCGCTTGTTCGGGATTGCGCTGGAACGCATGCGAGTACCGCCCGATCGTGCGGTCTATGTGGGCGACATCCGCAGTGTCGATGAGGCCGGAGCTCGCGCTGCCGGCATGCATTTCGTGCTCATCGATCCGATGGGGGATTATGCTGCCCCGGGCACGCATGCCGTGCGCCGGATCGAAGGGATTCCGCAGTACCTCGCGGAGCACTTCACCGTGCACGCGACGCAGGGTCGTGGTCCGCGCCATTCCTGACAACGCAGCGAACACCTGGACAGCCGTCCCGAGAGGCGGCAGGAGGTCTGCATGAACACCACCGCTCCTATCGTCGTCGCCCCGCAGTGGCTCGAACCGCAGAACGCCGTCGGTGAGATCGAGATCCCCGGCGTCGCGCTCTTCCGTCGTGGCAAGGTGCGCTCTGTCTACGAAGCGGGCGAACAGCACTATGTGATCGTGGCCAGCGACCGCCTATCGGCTTACGACAGCGTGCTGCCGACTCCTATTCCCGGCAAGGGGGCAATCCTCTCGCTGATCTCGGCGTTCTGGATGAAGACGCTGAGCGCCGCACAGCCGCACCATCTGGTGAGTGATGATCCTGCAGCATTCCCCGAGGAGTTCCGCCCGCATGCGTCGTGGTTGAGCGGCCGCGCGCAATTGGTCCGCAAGGCCGAACGCATCGACATCGAGTGTGTCGTGCGCGGCTACCTGACCGGGAGCGGATGGAAGGAGTACCAACAGAGTCAGAGTGTCTGTGGTATCGCCCTGCCGTCAGGGCTGAAAGATGGCTCACCGCTGGAGCCAGCCATCTTCACGCCCGCGACCAAAGAGGATCACGGTCACGATGAGAACATCTCGTTCGAGCGCATGGTCGCGATCGTGGGCCGCGGCGCTGCCGAGGAATTGCGCGACCGGAGCATCGCGCTCTATGAGGAGGCGCGGGCGTGGGCATGGGCGCGAGGGTTGGTGCTGGCCGATACCAAGTTCGAGTTCGGTCGCATCGACGGCGAGTGTGTATTGATCGATGAAGCACTCACCCCCGATAGTTCACGCTATTGGGACCGGACCGAATACGAGCAGGGGCGGTTGTTGAGCTTCGACAAGCAGTATGTGCGCGACTGGTTGGACCAGAGTGGATGGGATCACGAGCCGCCGGCGCCGGCGCTCCCGCCGGATGTGGTGGCCAGGACACAGGCTCGCTATCTCGAGGCGATCCAGCGTTTGAGCGGACCGCCGCGATGAGCGTGTCGATTCCCGGATCGCTGCCCCGCCAACCGGTCACGCCGGGCTGGCCGCGGGCCGCGCTGTTGTCTCTGGCCGACAAACGGGGAGCGGTCGAGTTCGCGGGCAGGCTGGCCGCGAACGGGACGCGCATCCTCGCCAGCGGCGGGACGGCGCAGGCCTTGGAGTCGGCGGGCATCGCGGTCACTCCGATCGAGGAATGGACGGGGTTCCGCGAAATGCTGGGAGGGCGCGTCAAGACGCTGCATCCCCATGTGCATGCCGCCATCCTCGCGCGTCGGGACGCGGCGGCGGACATGGCGGCATTGACCGAGCGCCAACTCGAGCCCCTCGATCTGGTGGCGGTCTCGCTCTACCCGTTCGAAACCCAGGGCGTCGCCCAGGATGATGTGGGCATGGTCGAGGAGATCGACATCGGCGGCGTGGCTTTGCTGCGCGGAGCTGCCAAGAATCATGCGGATGTCATCGTGGTGCATGACCCCGCGCAGTACTCCGAAGTGCTGGTTGCGTTGGAGCGTGGGGTGACCGCGGCCGATCGTCGGCGCTGGGCGCTGGGCGCCTTCGCTCACACCGCGAACTACGACGGCGTCATCGCCCGCGAACTGGCACGGCGCATGGCCAGCGAGGATGAGCCGCCGGCGTTTCATGCACTCGCGTTCGAGCGCGCGCGGACGCTGCGCTACGGCGAGAACCCACACCAGAGCGCCGCGCTCTATGCGCGTCCCGGCGCGCGGCGTGCGCTCGAGAGTTGGCGCGAGGGCAAGGAGCTCTCGTACAACAACCTGCTCGATCTGGAATCCGCGGTCACGCTGGTGTGGCGATTCGAGCCGCCGGCATGCGTCATCGTCAAGCACAACCAGCCTTGCGGCGCGGCGGTCGGGACCACCCCGGCGGCGGCGTTCGCGGCGGCGGTCCGGGCGGATGAGTTGAGCGCATTCGGCGGCATCGTTGCACTGAACCGCCCGCTCGATGCGGACACGGCCACGGCGCTGAGCCAGCGCTTTGTGGAGTGCGTCGCATTCCCATCGATCACCCCCGAGGCCGACCAGATATTACAGGGCAGGAAGAATCTGCGGCTGGTGACGCTCACCGCCGCCGAACTCCGTGCCGACGACCCCTGGCAGGTGCGACTCGTGGGGCCGTGGGCGCTCCTGCAGCGCGAGCCCGAGGGCGCCGCGCCGCCATGGCGGACGGTGACGCGGCGTGCACCCAGCGGAGCCGAGATGGCTGCGCTCATCTTCGCGTGGGAGGTGTGTGGCGCCGCGCGCAGCAACGCCATCGTGCTCGCCCAGGGTGAAGCGCTCGTGGGACTGGGGAGTGGCCAGACCTCGCGTGTGGATGCCGTCGATGTGGCGCTCATGAAGGCGCGCCGTGCCCAGCACGAGTTGCAGGGCGCCGTGCTCGCGAGCGATGGTTTCTTCCCGTTCCCCGATGGCGTGACGCATGCGGCCGAGGCCGGCGTCACCGCGATCGTGCAGCCGGGGGGCAGCGTGAAGGATGCCGAGTGCATCGCCGAGGCCGATCGACTCGGCATCGCGATGCTCTTCACGGATCGACGCACTTTCCGACATTGAGCCCCATGGCCCTCGCCGAAGAAGGAAGTCCCGATGTCCCGTGAGCTCGTGCTGATCCTGGATTATGGCTCGCAGTACACCCAGTTGATCGCGCGGCGCGTGCGCGAACTGGGTGTGTATTCCGAGGTGATCCCGGGCAACTCGTCGCTGGAGGCAATCCGCGCCAAGCGGCCCAGCGCCATCATCCTCGGCGGTTCGCCTGCGAGCGGCTACAAAGTGGACGCGCCGACGCCGCCCCAAGGGCTCTACACCCTCAAGAAGCCTTTGCTGGGTATCTGCTACGGCTTCCAGGTGACGCAGCAACTCATGGGTGGAACCGTGGCGAAGGCGCAGCACGCCGAATACGGCGTCGCCACTTTCGTGGTCGACCAACCTTCACCGCTGTTCGCCGGTGTTCCCAAGCGATTCCGCGCTTGGATGAGCCATGGCGATGAAGTGCAGTCGCTGGGGCCGGGATGGACGCGGGTGGCGCATACCTCGAACTGCGCCTTCGCGGCGGCCCGGCACGACCGCCTGCCGTTCCACCTGATCCAGTTCCATCCCGAGGTGGTGCATTCGCCCTATGGCAAGCAGGTGCTGTCCAACTTCCTGTTCAAGATCGCCCGGTTGAAGGGAGGGTGGAGCATGAAGAGCTTCCTGCGGGAAGCCGTGCGCGAGGTGCGCGCCCAGGTTGGCGACGGGCATGTGCTGTGCGGCTTGTCGGGCGGCGTCGATTCCACCGTCGCAGCCACGCTCATCCACAAGGCGATCGGGGACCGGTTGACCTGTGTGCTGGTCGATCATGGATTGCTGCGCCAGAACGAAGGTGCCGAAGTGCTGCGTGAACTCGGCCAGCGCCGGCACCTCAACCTGCACATCGTCCACGCGCAGGAACGCTTCCTCTCGAAGCTCGCGGGGGTGAGCGACCCGGAGCGCAAACGCAAGATCATCGGCTACGAGTTCATCGCCGTGTTCGAGGAAGAAGCGAAGAAGCTCGGACGCATGCAGTTCCTGGCCCAGGGAACGCTGTACCCGGATGTCATCGAGAGCGCCTCGGCGGGGTTTGGCTCGCAGGTGATCAAGTCACACCACAATGTCGGCGGCCTGCCCGAACGCATGAACATGAAGCTGGTGGAGCCGCTCAAGTGGTTGTTCAAGGATGAGGTGCGTGAACTCGGCCGCGAGTTGGGATTGCCGGATCACCTGGTCGATCGCCATCCTTTCCCCGGGCCGGGATTGGCCGTGCGCATCCTCTCGGCAGTCACCGAGCCCGATCTGGACATCCTGCGCAAGGCGGACGCGATTTTCATCGAGGAGCTGCGCCGCTCGAAGTGGTACGCCCGCACCTGGCAGGCGTTCGCGGTGCTGTTGCCGGTGAGCACCGTGGGCGTCAAGGGGGATGAGCGCTCCTACGAGAAAGTGGTGGCGCTGCGGGCGGTGAACAGTGTCGACGGCATGACCGCCGATTGGACGCGGCTTCCGCACACGCTCCTGGCCAGAGTGGCGAGTCGCATCGCGAACGAAGTGCAGGGGGTGAATCGAGTGGTCTTCGATGTCACCAGCAAGCCCCCGGCGACAATCGAGTGGGAGTGAGCGCAATGCCCGGCGAGGGCACGGATCGGAGCGGCCCGCCACTACTGTGGCTCCAGCCGTTCGCGCAGGCGAGCGAACAGTTCTCGTCCTCGTATTCGTGCTCGCAAGCGCGAGCTGCGCTCGATGCGATGCCGGAGCAGTTCCTCACCGTGGCGGGGCGAGCATGTCTGCAGCGCAACACCTGGTACCGCAATCCCTGGAAGACATGGGCCATCATCCGGTGCGAGGCGCTGGCCCAGGGCACTCTGGTCCGGGTGCGCTATGCCGCGAACCCCGCCACCACGCTTGCGATCCTGCTGGGCGCGGGCCTGTGCTTCGCCACGCTGCCACGAGGTGACGCCGTGCTCTATGTGAGCACGCTGGGAGGAGTGATCGCGATCATCGGTTCCTTCGGCCGCTTCGTGGCGCGCCACGATGTGGCGATCCTGCGCGTGGCGATCGCGCGGGC
>JANLOU010000030.1:0-5331 GCA_031366735.1 Candidatus Eiseniibacteriota bacterium | reverse complement strand
CGCGAACGCGTCTGCAACGGGCTCTCGACAAAGCCTGAACAACGCCACTGCCATGGACTGCCCCTCGGCGCCCGCCGTTCGAGCCCCACACCCTGAACCCGCTTGACCTGCGGGCGGGGTTGACGCGATGCTGTTCGTGCGCAAGCACCACGGGAGGTACCGGTCCGATGAAGCACTTGATCAGGCTGCGAGTGATGGTGAACTTGTTCGTCGCGGTGCTCATGCCGCTCGAACTGGGTCACTGTGCCCTGATGACCGCGCGCACCTCCCAGGTCGCCGTCGAAGCCGAACACCACGACGAGGGCGATCACGATTGTTGTCCTGAGGCTGCGCCTGCGCAGGACTCGGCGATTCCAACCGATCCGTGTTGCTGCGACCATATCCAGTTGCCCGCGTTGACTGCGACCGCTTCGGTCACCATCGACGCGCCGCTGGTTCCAGCGCTGCATGCGGTCGTCCGAACCATGGCGATGGCCGTCGATGCCCCGGGGTCATTCGCCCCGGTCCTGCCGGATTCCCGCTCGGGGTCTCCACCAGAGCCGGCGACTTCCCAGCAGTCGCCTCGCAGTCCTCCTTACTCCGCCTAGCATCCCTTCTGGTCCCGAGGTAGGACGAGGCGTGCCCGCACATGGGCGCGCGGGAATGCTTGTCAGGTGATGCATCTGCCTGACGGAAAGGCGGACATGGAATGGCTTCACAGCTGACGCATCGCTTCGTCGCGGTCGCGTGCACTGCGCTCCTGGGAACTTCACTTCCGGTGCGATCCACGGCACAGCCCCAACCACTCACGCTCCAAACAGCGCTCGAACTCGCGAGGGCGGCACATCCCGATCTTCGCGTGGCCACAGCCGACCTTGCGGTCGCGCGGGCCGACTCGATGTTCGCGCGTACCCCGGCGTTCAATCCTGAGTTGGAGCTTCAGCTCGGACGCGGGGGTCGGTCCCTGGGTTCCGGCGAGGAATCCCGAATCGATCTCGGGGTCAGCCAGGAACTGGAGTTGGGAGGCAAGCGTGCAGCGCGCCAGTCCGTCGCCACCGCCCGATCGCTGACGAGCGCGGCGGAATGGAGCGCGAAGTTGCAGGAGATCGAATCGGATATCCGCGCGCGATTCTCACACGCACTCTTCCTTCAGGACCGCGCTACCTTGGTCGATGAGTTGGCCGAACTGGATCGGCGCGTGGTGCGGGCGTCGCAGGCGCGCGTGCGCGATGGGTCCATCACGCCGGTGACCGGCCGTCTGACGGAGCTCGACCTGTTCCGGCTGGAGGCACAGGGTCGCCAGATCCGCGGCGAACTCCGTCAGGCGATGGTCGCCCTTGCCCTGGCGATGGGACGGGAGCTTTCGGACTCGACCCGCCTGAGCGGCGTCCTCGAGGCGGACTCGCTGGCGGTGCCCGAGGATTCCGTCGTCGCGCTTGCACTTCGCGTTCGAGGAACCGGCGAGGTGCTCCGCCGTCGCATTGCCGAACGCCAGGCGGAACTGCGCTTGGCGCAACGCGAGGCGCACCCGAACCTGACGCTGGGGATCGGAGTGTCCAGGGATCGGCAGTCATTCTCGAGGGACGACTTCTCTGGAGATCCCGCCATCATCAACGGGATCACGGGTGCAGCATCCACCGATCACCTCTGGACTGCCCGCCTCAGCGCGCCACTGCCGCTGCGGCAGCGCAATCAGGCCGCGCGCGCGCGCGCGGCAGCGGGCATCACGCGCAGTCAGGCCGAGTATGAGCGCTATGGCCTGCAGACGCAGTTGGAGGTCGCGGGGGCGGTGCGACGGTTCCAGGACGCAGCCAGTCTCTATCGGTTCTATCTCGAGCGATCGACGCGCGTGCGGCAGGACCTCGTGCTGATCCGCGATGCCTACGCCGACGGACGCATCTCGCTCGACTCCTACCTCACGCAGAAAGGGCGCCTCGTGGATACGCTCCTTGGGCAACTCGAAGCGGGCGATGCCTACTGGGACGCTCGCGAGCAGCTGGAAACTGGTGTCGGGCTCGATCTCGCGCACCTCAACGCGGGAGGCCCGCGATGAAGCGCTGGAGCCTGCTCTTATCGATGTTACTGGTCGTGGGTGCTGCCCCGTTGGCGTTCGCGCATGCAGGACACGACGACGCCCCTGGCGCCGCCGGTCCGGCGAATCCCGGACGCCATGTGCTCGCAGCGGCCTCGGAGCGCTACGAAGTCCTCCTTAAGAACGACCCACTGACTCCGGGGCTGAAGACCACACTGGAGGTTTATCTCAGCGATTTTCGGACGAATGCCCCAATCGAGGGGGCGAAGATCAATCTGAGTCTTCGGTCCGGCAGTCGGGAACTCTGGGCAGCGCAGGCCAGCGCCACGCCGCGAGCAGGTGTCTTCACCGCACCGTTCCAGGCTCCAGCGGACACGGGCACTTTCACGGTCCTGATGACCGTTGCAGCCGCCAACGACAGCGATCGCTTCGCATTCGCGGGACTCTCGGTGGGGCAGGCCGGCGGCCCGAGCGGGCAGAATGCGCAGCAGGGGATCCGTTGGCCATGGGTGCTGGCGGGCGCGTTGGCGCTATTGATGATCGGGCTCCTGCTGGCGCGGCGGCGTGCGCCGGCCGCGCGTGCGGCACTCATCCTATGTCTACTGTGGACTCCCGCCGCTCACGCGCACGAGGGGCATGACTCGGCCCCGGCAGCCTCGGGCGCGTCGGTCGGCGCTGGTGCGCAGGTGTATGTCGCGAAGGAATCCCAGTTCCTGATGGGAATCCGCACCGAGCCGCTTCTGCGGCGGGAGATCCAGAAGCAGTTGAGCGTGCTCGGGCGCGTCGCGCCGCGAGGGGGTGGTGAGATCGAGATCGTCGCGCCTCAGTCGGGCCGGATCTCCTTCAGCGGTGGGCGTGTGCCCGTATTGGGGCAGACGGTCCGCAAGGGCGAGGCGATCGCACGCTTGACCGTGGTCGACGCCCTGACCCTGCGCGCGCCACTGTCGGGCGTCCTGACCGGCGTGTTCGTGGTCAATGGCCAGCTCGTGGATGCGGGTCAGAAGCTCATGGCCCTGCTCGATCCGTCCGTGGTCTGGGTGCATGCCGATGTCTACGAAGCCGATGTCGCCGCGGTGCAGGCCTCCAGTCGCGCGGTCATCACTTCGGAGAGCATGCCGAATCTGGCCTTGGCGGGCCGACGCGTTGCGCTGGGCGTCACTCAGGGCGAGGTGGCCGGGGCGATCGAAGCGTGGTTCGAGGTGCCGAATCCGGGCGGACAGTTGCGCGTTGGCGCGCTGGTCAAAGTGGGCATCGAGCAGGGTGCCAAGGAATCGGCTTTCGTCGTGCCGCGCACCGCGGTGTTCGAGAAGGACGGCCGCAAGCTCATCTTCGTCCACACCACTCCCGAGCAGTTCACGGCGCGCGAAGTCACCCTGGGCACAAGCCTCGGCGCCAGTGTTGTGGTCACCGGTCAGCTCGCCCCGGGCGATCGAGTGGTGATCACCGGCGGTTATCCCCTGTTGACGGCTCCTGTCGTCAGCATTGGCCACTGAGAGGGGTGACCATGTTCGACCGGATCATTCTCTTCTCGCTCAAGAACCGGCTCTTCGTCGTTGCCGCCGCGTTGCTGCTGCTGATTTACGGCACCACGGTGATCTTGAAATTGCCCGTCGATGTTTTTCCGGATCTGAATCGCCCCACCGTCACGGTGCTGAGCGAGGCCCCAGGTCTGGCCCCAGAAGAAGTCGAAACGCTCGTCAGCCTGCCGATTGAAACCACACTCAACGGCGCGCCGGGTGTCGAGCGCGTGCGCTCCACTTCGGGAATCGGACTCTCGGTGGTCACCGTCGAGTTCGCCTGGGGCACGGACATCTACCGTGATCGCCAACTCGTGGGCGAGAAGCTCTCGCTCGCGGCCGAGCGTCTGCCCAAGGGTGTTTCGCCTGCGATGGGGCCGGTCTCATCGATCATGGGCGAGATCATGTTGCTCGGCCTGGAGAGCTCCTCGGGCAAGACTTCGCCCATGGAGATGCGAACGCTTGCGGACTGGGTCGTGCGCCAGCGGCTGCTCACCATTCCGGGCGTCTCCCAGGTGATCCCGATCGGCGGTGGCGTCAAGCAGTACCAGGTGCGGGTCAACCCTCAGCGCTTGGCTGCGCTGGGACTCTCGCTCAAAGAGGTCGAGCAGGCCGTGGGCGCCAGCAATGAGAACACCACGGGCGGTTACCTCGAGGCGCAGTCGCAGGAGTACCTGATCCGCAACCTGGGTCGGCTCCAGGATCCCGAGCAATTGCTCAATACGGTCGTCGCGACTCGCAACGGCGTGCCGGTCCTGCTCAAGGAAGTGGGCAGCGTGGGCCTGGGGATCTTCGCCAAGCGCGGAGACGGCAGCGTGGACGCCCGACCCGCGGTGATCCTCTCGATCCAGAAGCAACCGGGCGCCAGCACCATCGAGCTCACCAAGCGAATTGAAACCGCGCTGGAGGAGTTGCGCCCGTCGCTGCCCAAGGATGTGAGCATGCGCCCGCTGTTCAAGCAGGCCAGCTTCATCGAAGCGGCGATCCGCAATGTCGAGGAGGCACTGCGCGATGGGGCAATTCTGGTCCTGATCGTGTTGTTCCTCTTCCTCTTGAACTTCCGTACCACCGCGATCACCCTGACAGCCATTCCGCTGTCGTTCGTCACCGCGGCGGTGGTGTTCCATCTCTTCAACATCTCGATCAACACGATGACTCTTGGCGGGTTGGCCATCGCCATCGGCGAGTTGGTCGACGATGCGATTGTCAATGTCGAGAATGTGTTCCGCCGCTTGCGCGAGAATCGCCATGCGGCCGTGCCGCGCCCGGCGCTCGAGGTGGTCTATCGAGCTTCGTCCGAGGTCCGGAACTCCATCGTGTACGCCACGATCCTCGTTGTCCTCGTATTCATGCCGCTGTTCGCGTTGAGCGGCATCGAGGGCCGGTTGTTCGCGCCATTGGGTATCGCGTACATCGTCTCGATCCTGGCTTCGTTCGTGGTCTCGATCACGATCTCTCCCGCGTTGTGTCTGTATCTGCTTCCCCGAGCAAAAGTGATGGCCGAGGAGAAGGACTCGTTCCTGGTCCGACACCTGAAGCAATGGGATCGGCGGTTGCTCGAGTTCACGCTGCCCCGCCCAGGGATCGTCATCGGCGCCGCGGTCGTGTTGGTGTTGGCTGCGGCCGCGTTGATTCCGCTGATGGGTCGAGAGTTCCTCCCGCCGTTCAACGAGGGGACCGCGACCATCAATGTCATCGCGGCGCCTGGCACCTCGCTCAGCGAGTCGAACCGCATCGGCACGATCGCCGAGCAGCAGCTCCTCGGCGTTCCCGAGGTCATTTCGACCGGGCGGCGTACCGGGC
>JANLOU010000579.1:0-3339 GCA_031366735.1 Candidatus Eiseniibacteriota bacterium | reverse complement strand
TAGGTGCTCTTGCCGCCCATGTTCGGGCCCGTGAGCAGCAGGATCTGCCGGCGCGAAGCGTCGAGGAGGACGGAGTTGGGCACGAACTCCCCGCGTGGGAGGAGCCGCTCGACCACCGGGTGGCGCGCCGCTTCGACCCAGAGCCGGTCGGAATCCTCGAGCGTTGGCCGCACCCATCCGTATCGGGCCGCAGCTTCGGCCAGGGCGGATTCGGCATCCAACTGTCCGAGCGCATCCGCCGCTTGCTGCAATCGGGGCACGAATGGGACCACGAAATCACGCAATTGCGCGAACAACTCCTGCTCGCGCGCCCGCAGCTTGTCCTCGGCACCCAGGATCTCGGCTTCGCGCGCTTTGAGTGCCGGGGTCACATAGCGTTCGGCGTTGGTCAGCGTCTGTTTGCGCTCGTAGTCCGCCGGGACTTTGTCACGATTCGCGTTCGTGATCTCGAGATAGAAACCAAAGACCTTGTTGTACCCCACCTTGAGCGTGCTGATGCCGCTGCGGCTCCGTTCACTCGCCTCGAGTTCAGCGATCCAGCGTTTGCCCGAATGCGCGAGGTCGAACAACTCGTCGCGATGGCCGTCGTAGCCGGGGCGGATGATGCCGCCCTCCTTTGCCACCGGCGGGGGCTCGTCCACGAGGGCCAGCCGCAAGCGCGATGCGAGTTCCGCGGGAACCGCGAGTGCATCGTGCAGGGTGGGACCCGCCAGTCCGGGCAACGAGGCGAGGCCGGCGGAGAGATCGGGCAGGCGCAGCAATGCGTCGCGCAGGGCCCCCAACTCGCGCGGGGTCGCTTTCCCGCAGGCCACTCGGGCCGACAGTCTTTCCAAGTCGGGCAGCCCACGCAGCGCTTCACGGAAGGATGCGCGCGGGGCGGCGGAATCGAGCCACACGGTGACAGCCTGTTGGCGAGCAAGGATCGGCGCAAGGGTCGCAAGCGGGCGTTCGAGCCAAGCGCGCAGGCGGCGGCCACCCAGGGAAGTGACGGTGAGGTTCAGATGGTGCCACAGCGTGTGGCGTGCCTCGCCCCCGGGTTGAGCCTGGAACAACTCCAGGTGGCGGGCGGTGGCTGCGTCATAGCGCAATGTCTCGCCCTCGCTCCAGCGTTCCACGCGCGTCATCTGCAATGCTGCTCCACCTTGAGTGCGGTCGAGGTAATCCAGCGCGGCCGCAGCCGCGGCCATCGCCAGCGGCAGGTCCCCGTGCGTCGCCGCGACCGCAGCGCCCCAGCGTATTGCCGCGAGGGTCGGGTCCAGATAACGCGCCGCAGGCGTACGGCTGCGCGCCCCGGCCATGCCCGCCAGCAGCGCAAGCGTTCGCGTCTCGAGCGCCGGCTCGAGATCCGCGGGCAGCAGCCATTCGGCGACATGCACACGCGAGAGCGGTGCCGAGGCCTCGTCCCATGTGGCTTCGGCCAGCTTCACCTCGCCGGTTGAAGCATCCGCGAGGCAGATCCCAATCCGGGAGGCGGTCGGCCACAGCACTCCCAGATAGTTGTTGGCGCCGGTCTCGAGGAATGTGTCGCTGGTCACCGAGCCCGGAGTCAATACTTCGGTGACGCCGCGCTGCACGATCCCCTTGGCTTCGGCAGGATCCTCGAGTTGGTCGCAGATGGCCACCTTGTGTCCCAACCGCAGCAAGCGGGCGACATAGGTATCGCGCTGATGCCAGGGGATGCCGCACATCGGGATCGGATCGGGGTCCTGCTTGTTGCGGGAAGTCAGCGTCAGCCCGAGCAGCCGCGCCGCTTCCACCGCGTCGTCGAAGAACATTTCATAGAAATCCCCGATGCGGATGAACAGGAATGCGTCGGAGTAGGTCTCTTTGATGGTGAGGTACTGCTTCATCACCGGCGTGCGCGCTGCGGCGCTCCGAGCTGCGGCCCCGGGGGCAGCGGTCATCGCGCGAGCACCTGTCCACTCACCCCGAGCGACCTTTCGGCCCGCTCGAGTGCCGCATGAGCCTCGGCCGCGTCGGCGTAGCCGCCCAGGCGCACGAGGAACAGCGCCGGCCGCCCGGGACCGGCAGCCCGTTGGTCCACCGCGGCGTTGGGGAAGCCCGCCTTGCGCGCACTCTGCGCGAGCGCATCCGCGCGCGCCATGTCGCCGAACGCCCCGATCTGCACCCGGAATCCGCCGACGCGCTCCTGCGCGGCTGTTGCCGGCACGAGCGGGGTGGCCCCGATCCGCGCGGCCTCGACGCTGGCGGGGTATTCGCGCAGCAATCGCCCGCGCGCCAGCCGGGCGTCATCGGTATGCTTGGCCCGTTCGGCAAGCGAGGCGAAGGCCGCAAGGGCCGCAGGGCCCGCTTCACCGGGATCGCCCGCGAGCAACTTCTGCAGTTCGTCGAAGGCCATCGGGGTGCGGCCTTCCGCTTCGAGTGCCTGGGCGATGCCGAGGCGCGCAAGTGAGCGGCGCGCGGGCACCGTGCGGGCGGCCTCTGCGAATGCCTCCCGGGCGGCTGAAGGTTGCGCGAGTCCCAGATGCGCGAGCCCCTGCCAGTATCGGACTTCCCCGCGCTCACTCCCGTTGGTCTGGTTGGCTGCTCGTTCCCATGCCGCCAGTGCCTGCGCGTATTCGCCCCGCGCAAAATGGAACTGCCCGAGAGCGAATGCCGCGGCCGCAGCTCGGCCGCTGCGGTTTCCACGCGACTCGAGCGCGCGCAACACCACGGGCAGGCTGTCGACGGGGCTGTCCATGGGGACAGCACGCCAAGCGTCGACGAGTGCCGCATGGGCCGCGAATGCGGTCAGCGCCGCGCAGGCCGCGAGCGTGAGGAGAAGGGTCCGGGGTCGCATGGAGGAGCCAGACTAGTGCCCGAGCCCTCGCACGCCAAGTCCAGTGGGTCGGGCATGCGAACGGCCGGGCTCTTGCGAGCCCGGCCGCGGCAGTGTTCGAACGGGACGGCGCGATTACTCCTCGACCGTCTCGTCTTCCTTCAGCTTCACCGGCGTGGGGTCCTCGACAGGCGGGTTGGCCGCGATGCGCGCACGCACCTGGTTCCGCTTGCTGGTCCACTCGGCGAGCGCAATGTCGTCCTGCTCGCTGAGCCACGCCTTGACGCTGAGGATGAGCCGATGGTTCGGGACATCCACGCGCGTCACCTTCATGATCAACTCCTCGCCCACCTCGAACGCATCGTTCGGGCGCTTGAGGTCGTCGATCCCCAGCTGCGAGAGTGGGATGAACCCCTCGATGCCGTGCCCCAGATCGACAATGGCGCCACGATCGAACAGGCGATTGATCGTGCCATGCAGCTCCATGCCGGCGGGGAACTGCTCGGCCAGCAACGGCCACGGATCATCGGACACCTGCTTCAGCCCGAGGCTGATCCGAC
>JANLOU010000568.1:0-6019 GCA_031366735.1 Candidatus Eiseniibacteriota bacterium | reverse complement strand
GGCCTTGGACGGCGCCAGCGGCCGAGGTCGAGGAAGCGGACGAAGTCTTCCGGGGCTCGACCTCACCAAGCTGCTCGACGGCTGCCACGACTTGTTGCTCGCGCATGGCGGCCATGCGTTCGCGGCCGGGTTGACGGTGGAACGGTCGCGACTCCCCGAGTTGCGCGAGCGGCTCGAGATGCTGACACGCCAGCACTACCAGCCCGATCAGTTCATCACCCGGCTCGAGTACGACGCCGAAGTCCAAGTGGTGGACTGCAATGCGGAAATGGTCGATTGGCTGGAGCGTATGACTCCGTTCGGGTTGGACAATCCCGAGCCCGTCTTCCTCCTGCGCGGCGCACGGCTCAGCGAGATCGGGACAGTCGGAGCCGGAAAGCATCTGCGTTTCAAGGCCAGCGATGGCGGGGGGACGGTCGACGCGATCGGTTTCGGAATGGGTGATCGGGAGAAGGAGTTGCGGGCCGCCGGTCGTGCGGATCTGGCATTCGTCCCGGCGTCGAACACCTGGAACGGCGATACCCGCGTGCAACTCAAGTTGAAGGGCGTCCGGATCCCCTGACGCCGCTCCGAAGGAACCCGCTCGCGATGACAACCGGTAGCCAACATCCCGAACTGCGCGCGGCGCTCATGAGTCTGTTCGCGGAGCGGGCGCCCAAGGTCGATCGGGACCGCGCGGGTGCGTGTTACGACTTCGCCGAACTGGCGCATGCCGAGCAGAAGCGGGAGTCCGGCCAGCCATTCGTCTCCCACGCGGTCGAAGTCTGTCGCGTGCTGTGCGACCTCCTCGAGTCACGCATGGACACGACATTGGCTTGCGCAGCGCTCCTGCATGATGTTGTCGAGGACACCGAGATCAGCATCGGGGATGTCGAGAAGCACTACGGCAAGGAAGTCGCCTCACTGGTCGAAGGGGTGACCAAGTTGTCGGCGATGCATTTTGACAGCCGTGAGGCAGCGCAGGCCGAGAACTTCCGCAAGATGCTGCTGTCCATGTCCAAGGACCTGCGCGTCATCTTCATCAAACTCGCCGACCGGCTGCACAACATGCGCACCCTCGAGCATCTGCGTCCCGAGAAGCAACAGCGCATCGCCCTGGAGACTCGCGATATCTACGCGCCGCTCGCGCATCGTCTGGGGATGGCCGGAATCAAGCGAGAGCTCGAGGACCTGAGCCTCAAGATCATGGAGCCCGCCGCGTATCTGGAACTCTCGAACCGTATTCAGGACCGCAGACAGGAGCGGGAGGACTTCCTCGCGCAGGTCGCCGAGCAACTGCGCGACGGCCTCAAGGCCGCGGGAATCAAGGCCGAAGTCAACGGCCGACCCAAGCATTTCTATTCCATCTACCACAAGATGTTGGCGGGCAGGCCGCTCGAAGAGATCTACGATCTCTTCGGTTTGCGCATCGTCACGCACTCACGCAACGATTGTTATCGCGCATTGGGTGTGGTGCACGATCTGTACAGTCCGGTCACCGGCCGATTCAAGGACTACATCGCGACTCCGAAGAGCAATCTGTACCAGTCGCTCCACACCACCGTGCTCACGGACAAGGGCGAAATGGTCGAGGTGCAGATTCGCACATGGGACATGCACCGGACCGCGGAGACGGGTGTGGCTGCGCACTATGTGTACAAGCAGGGCGGGCGATTCGACGAGGAGTTGGACGCACGCTTGGGCGGATTCGTGCAACAGATCGCGGGTCTGCAACGCGACGCGGCGGCCGACGCGGACGATGAGTACATGGATTTCCTGCGGACCGCGCTGCACCAACAGGAAGTATTCGTCTACACCCCGCGGCGCCAGCTCAAGCGGTTGGCCAAAGGCGCGACGCCACTGGACTTCGCGTTCCTGATTCACACCGAAGTCGGTCAGCGCACCGTTGGGGCGAGGGTGAACGGGGAACTCGTGCCGCTGCGATACGAGCTGCGCAACGGCGACATGGTCGAGATCATCACCTCTCCCCAGGCTCAACCGCATGAGGATTGGCTCAAGATCGCGCGGACGGGGCAGGCGCGATCCAAGATCCGCCATCATCTGAGGAGCAAGCGTTACGACGACAGTGTCTCGCTCGGCAAGGAAATGCTGGAGCGAGAACTCAAGCGGCAGCGCCTCAAGCTGGATCACGCCCAGTTGGAGACCATGGCGCGCGAGGCGGAATGCAAGTCGCTGGAGGAGCTCTACGCTCGGATTGCCGAGGGGCAACTTTCGATCACGGCCCTGACGCGAAAGCTGCAGCCCGAAAAGCCCGGACTCGCCGAGCGGTTGGTGAAGGGGCCGCTCGAAGCGTTGGGCGTTGGGCGAAAGCCCACGGGCGGCGTGCGGATCCAGGGAATCAGCAATGTCATGGTCAGTTATGCGCGCTGCTGCCAACCCGTGCCGGGCGATCCCGTGGTGGGGATCGTGACCATCGGTCGTGGCGTGTCGGTGCATCGACAGGATTGCCCGAACACCTTCGCCGACCGCGTTGCGCTCGAGCGTCGCGTGCCCGTGGACTGGGATGCCGGTCCGAATGAGACCTTCCCCGTGCGCCTCGTGGTGACCGGGCAGGATCGCCCGTCCCTGCTCGCGGACCTTGCCAAGGTGATCGCTGCAACCGGGGTCAACATCCGTACCGCTGGCATGCAGGCCGAGGATCGCATCGTGCGCGGTGTGTTCGTGGTCGAGGTCCCCAACCTGCTCAAGTTGCAGGAAGTGATGAGCGTGATCCGTAAACTCACCGGGGTGCAACGCGTGGAGCGTCGCCAACGCCTGCTGCGCAGCCCGTCGCGGCGGACGGCCGAGGATCACGACGCGTGAGGGCGCTGGTGCAACGGGTCACACGCGCAGAGGTGACGGTCGAGGGGCGCATCACCGGGTCGATCCAGCGCGGGTTGCTCGTGCTGGTAGGGGCGACCCATACGGACACCGACGCAGATGCCGTGTGGTTGGCGGCGAAGATCTCCGGGCTGCGCGTCTTCGCGGATGAGGCGGGCAAGATGAATCGGGATGTGCGCGAGGCCGGCGGCCGGGTACTGGTGGTGCCGCAGTTCACGCTGTACGGCGACGCCCGGCGCGGGCGACGGCCGGAGTTCATGGAGGCCGCACGCGCCCAACAGGCCGAACCCCTGTACGATCGATTCTGCGCGGCGCTCGCGGCGGCGGGAATCCAACCCGAGCGGGGTGTGTTCCAAGCGCACATGGAGGTGAGCCTGGTGAATGACGGACCCATCACCCTGATGATCGAATCCCCACGGCGGGAGGCAGGCGCGTGAGTGCACGCTCGCGACTTTTCTGGCCGGGCCGGGCAGCGCTGGTGTTGGCATCGGCTTCCCCCCGGCGGGTGACATTGTTGAAACAGGCGGGAGCGGAGTTCATCGTGGTGGACCCCGGCCCCGATCGCGCGTGGCCGGGAAAGGCAGAACCACGGCATGGAGTGCGGGCATTGGCCCTGGAGAAGGCCAGGCGGGTGGCCGAGAAGCGGCGCAATGCCGTGGTGATCGGGGCGGATACCGTGGTGGTGCTGCGCGGCCAGCGACTCGGCAAACCCGCCGACGCCGCCGAAGCACGCGCCATGCTGGGCCGCCTGCATGGGCGGCGCCACGAGGTCTGGACCGGCATCGCTGTCGTGCATGGGGACGAGCAACGCACGGCCGCGGAGTGCACCGTGGTGCACATGGGCAGGCTCAGCGAGCCAGACCTGGAGCTCTACCTCAAGAGCGGGGAATCCTTGGATAAAGCCGGGGCGTATGGCATCCAGGGACTTGCTGGTCAGTTCATCCGGAGGATCGAGGGGGACTACACCACGGTGGTAGGTCTGCCACTCGCTCGACTTCGAGCCATCCTGGCGGACTTCGCCTGACCCTGTCGCATCCCTGCGCGGGCCAGGCCGCTTGACACAAGTTTCGGCACGAGGCTATCTTCCATTGCTTTCCTGAACGTACGTGGGGCTCTCTGCCCACGTCTTGCAGCCGTTCCGGCCCCCGAGCGACGGGACTGGGCGCGGTTGTGGCATGCAGCTGAACCGGAGGACGGATGAAGACCTATTCCGCCCGCGAAGCCGACATCCAGCGCCGCTGGTTGTTGGTCGACGCCGAGGGCAAGACCCTCGGACGCCTCGCCGCGCAAGTGGCGACGGTGCTCAAGGGCAAGCACAAGCCGATCTACACTCCGCACATGGATACCGGTGACCATGTCATCGTGATCAATGCGGACAAGGTGCGGCTGACCGGCACCAAGCCGGAGAAGAAGAAGTACTTCCATCACACCATGTACCCGGGCGGCGGAAGCTTCACGAAGATCGCCGAGGTGCTCAAAAAGCACCCGGAACGGATCATCGAGAAGGCCGTGCGCGGCATGATGCCCAAGACCAAGCTCGGCAATGCCATGTACAAGAAGCTCAAGGTTTATGCCGGCGCGGAGCATCCGCACGCTGCACAGCAGCCCGAGACCTGGAACATCGAGGCCTGAAAGGGGAGACCATGGCGACGACAACAACGATCAAGCCCCTGACGGGCCGACGGAAGGAAGCGGTCGCACGAGTCCGCATGACTGCGGGCACCGGTCGTTACATTGTGAACGGCCGTGAGGCGATCGACTATCTCAAGCGCGATACCCTTGTGCTCCTGGCGTACTCGCCGTTCAAGGCGACGAACCTCATGGAGAAGTTCGACGTGGTGGCGCGTGTGGCGGGTGGAGGTCTCACAGGACAGGCCGGAGCGATCCGAATGGGGATTGCGCGTGCCCTGGTCCGTCACGACGAGACCTTGAAGGGCCTGCTGGGCCGAGAGGGCTACCTCACGCGCGACTCGCGCATGAAGGAGCGCAAGAAGTACGGCCAGCCGGGCGCCCGTAAGCGCTTCCAGTTCAGCAAGCGATAATCGCGACAACTCACACGCCCCGTTCGACGCGCCGGGGTCCCGCAGATGCGGGATGGCGCGCGGTGCAACGCGGGGCGGAGGAAGAACCCCATTGGAGGTCACCCGTGGCTGAGATCACGATGAAGGATCTACTCGAGGCGGGTGTCCATTTCGGACACCAGACGCGTCGATGGAATCCGCAGATGAAGAAATACATCTTCATGGAGCGGAACGGTATCTACATCATCGATCTGCAGAAGACCCAGAAGTGTATCCAGGAGGCCCGTGGCGCGATCCAGAAGGTCGTGCGCGGAGGTGGCCATGTGCTGTTCGTGGGCCCCAAGAAGCAGGCCAAGTCCATCGTCCAGGAGGACGCGAAGCGTTCGGGTCAATATTATGTGACCGAGCGTTGGCTGGGCGGCATGCTCACCAACTTCAAGACCATCCGCACGAGCATCAAGCGTCTGCACGAGCTCGACCGCATGGCGACGGACGGGACTTTCGAGAAGCTGGCCAAGAAGGAAGTCTCGCGGCTCAACCGCGAGCGCACGCGCCTCGAGTTCACGTTCTCGGGGATCAAGGAGATGCCGGGGCTGCCGGCGTTGGTGTTCATCGTCGACACGAAGAAGGAGTCCATTGCGGTCGCTGAGGCGAGCCGTCTTGGGATTCCGATCGTCGGCGTTGTGGATACCAACTGCGACCCGTCGCACATCAACTTCCCCATCCCGGGCAACGATGACGCGCTGCGCGCCATCAAGCTCTTCACGGGGATGGCGGCGGATGCGATCGCGGACGCTCGCTCCACGGTGCTCGAGGGTGCGGATCAGGAGACGGTCTCCTTCGGTGGCGATGGCCCCGAGACAGTGGAGACTGCTCCGGCTGGCGTCTGATCCCCATTGGCTGTCACGAACATGAGACGCCCGTCTGTGCCCAAGAGCGCGGGCGGGCGTTTCGATGAGAGGAAGAGGAACCGATGACTGCAACGATTTCCGCCGAACAGGTGAAGCAGCTCCGCGAGATGACCGGAGCCGGCATGATGGAATGCAAGAAGGCGCTGTCCGAGACGGGCGGTGATCTGGAAAAGGCGGTCGATGCCCTGCGCAAGTCCGGGATCGCGAAGGCCGAGAAGCGCGCCGATCGCTCGGCCACCCAGGGCAGGATCGACACCTATATCCATG
>JANLOU010000546.1:0-2511 GCA_031366735.1 Candidatus Eiseniibacteriota bacterium | reverse complement strand
CACCTGGGGCAACGGGCTGTGGGCGAAGCTCGAGGGCATGTTCGCCGTGGCGGTGTGGGACCGGCGCGACCACACGCTGCATCTGGCGCGCGACCCGCTCGGGATCAAGCCCATGTTCTACACGCTGCAGCACGGCGGCATCGCGTGGGGTTCCGAGCTCAAGACCCTGCAGGCCGTGCCGGGATTGGGGTTCACCCCTCGCGCCAAGTCGATGGATGAGTACTTCGCGTTCGGGCATGTGCTGGCGCCCCACTCGATCTACGAGGAAGTGGTCAAGCTCGAACCGGGCTGCGTGCTCACGCTGCAGGCCAGCGGCGATCCCCACATCGAGCGCTTCTGGGAGCTGCGCTTTCGCACCGACCACAAGCTCAGCGAAGCCGAGTGGATCGAGCGATTCCGCGAACAGTTCCTGGGCGTGGTCCGGCGGCACTTGCAAGCGGATGTCCCGCTCGGCGCGTTCCTCTCGGGCGGCGTGGACTCCTCGGCGGTGGTCGCGGCGATGTCGAAGGTGATGGACGAGCCCGTGCGGACATTCACGATCGGGTTTGCCGAGAACGAGTTCGACGAAGCGCCCTACGCGCGCCGCGTTGCCGAACACCTGGGTTGCCGGCACACCGAGCAGCGCGTGCAACTGGACGACGCCGCCACAATCCTGCCGCGCCTGGCACACTGTTACGACGAACCGTTCGCTGACCCTTCCGCGATTCCCACTTATTATGTCTCGCGCCTGGCAAGGGAACAGGTGATCGTTGCCATGTCGGGCGATGGCGGCGACGAACTGTTCGCCGGCTACGAACGCCACTACAACGAACGACTGGTGCAGACCCGGCGGCCGATGTTCGCACTCGCCGCTGCGCTCGCGAAACTCCCGCCGCTGCCGTTGCCGCGCTGGAACTACCTTCGTCAGCGGCTCGCCAAGGTGAGCGCCGATGCCCTGCTGCCCAACACCTTCCAACGCTTCTTCAGCAAGTACCAGTTGGCGCCGCGCTCGGTGCGCGCAGGGCTGTACCGCCCCGAGTTCATTGCGCAACTCGCGGGTGGCGACGAGCTGGAGCGGCTGGCGAGCACCTACTTCCCGCAGCGCATCTCCACCGACCCCGTCGAGGACCTGCTCTACGCCGACACGGTGGTGCGTCTGCCCGATGACATGCTCACCAAGGTCGACCGCGCGAGCATGGCGCATTCGCTCGAGGTGCGAGTGCCATTCCTTGCGCACACCTTCGTGGACTTCGCCGCCACCGTGCCCATGTCCATGAAACTGCGCGGCGCGACGGGCAAGTACATCGTCCGCAAAGCTGTCGAGCCGTGGCTGCCGCCCGGCGTGCTCGATCGACCCAAGCAGGGCTTCGCCGTGCCGCTCGCCAAATGGGTGCGCGGGGATTTCGGCAGCTATGTCGAGAGCGTGTGGCGTGACAGTGGCGCCGATCAAGCCGGAGCGCTGCGCCCGGAGGCGGTGAGCGCGCTGTTCGCGGAACATCGCAGTGGTCGCGCCGACCGCTCGCAGCTCCTGTATGCGCTGGCGATGTTCGCGCTGTGGTGGGCGGGGCGGCCCGCGCCTCAGCGCGCCGAGGCTCCGCGGTAAAGCTGGTTCGGCCGACCCTCGAGCCATGGGTGGTAGCTCTGCGCAAAGCGGATGCGCTCCCCCAGCGGCGGATGCGTGTAGAACAGCACCCGCACCCAGCTCGGCGGCTCGGGATCGGAGCGGTTCCCCTCGGCCAGTTTGAGGAATGCGCGCTGGGCTGCATCGTTGTCCCGCGTGAGTTCGAGCCCGTAGATATCGGACTCGTGCTCCACCTGCCGGCTCATGGCGTTCATCGCGGGCTGCGCGGCCAGCGTCACCAGCGTGAGCGCCAGCACCAGCACCGGCATCGCGGCCAGATCGCTCACCTCGGTCACCCCCCAGCGCGTGCCGAACAACGCCAGCAGGCCCTGCACCAACTTCGCCGCCAGCCACCACGCCAGGAACGCGCCCACGCCGATCGCGGCCAGACTCTTCCAGATGTGGTTCAAGATGTAGTGCCCCATCTCGTGCCCCATGACGAACAGGATCTCATCGCGCTGCATCTTCTGCAGTGTCGTGTCCCACAGCACGATGCGCTGCGAGGCGCCGAAGCCATTGACATAGGCGTTGAGCTTGTTGGTCTTGGTGCTCATATCCACTTGGTACACGCTGCGAGCGGGAATGCCGGCGCGCGCGCCGAGCGCCAGGATCTCGCGCTTGAGTGAAGCGTCCGCCAGGGGCGTGAAGCGGTTGAAGATCGGGTCCAGCACCAGCGGTTGCAGCAGCGTGGTGATCAGCGCAATGGGCAGCGTTCCCAGCGCAAGCCAGCGCCAGTAGGTGCGTGGCCAATGTTCGATGGCGCTCCACGCCAACGACAGCATGGGCAACACAGCCACCGCCACGATCGTGAACACCAACCCCTTGCCCGAATCCATCAGCCAGCTGAGCCAGGTCTGGTTCGATAGGGCGTACTGGTGTTCGAGCGCGTATTCCTCGTACCAGGCGAGCGG
>JANLOU010000543.1:0-2137 GCA_031366735.1 Candidatus Eiseniibacteriota bacterium | reverse complement strand
GGCGTGCATCTTGCATTGAAGTCTGGGTGTCCCGCGACCCTGTTGCGGGTACGCCCGGACCGCGAGGGAGGTCCTCGAGATGCTGCGTTCCAGACTCAGCCTGAGATCACGCCTGCTCACCTTGGTGCTCGGCACCGTGCTGTCCTCCATGGCGTTGCTGGTCGTGACCGCCGTGCAGGTGTCGCACCGCGCGCTGGATGACGCCACGGCGGTGGCCACGCGCATGAGCCGCATGGCGGCAGCGTACGATCATCAGAGCATCGAAGGCGCGCGTCAGCTCCTGTTGAGCCTGGCGCACACGCCCCAGATCCAACAACTCGACGGCCTCGAGAGCTCGCGGCTGTTCCGATCCCTGATGCGCGATGGGTCAACCTATTCCGAGGTGGCCGCCGCAGATGTGGGCGGATATGTGTTCGCGAGCAGTCGCCGGCTCAAGAATGCCGCGGAAGCCTCGGGCGCGAGCTGGTTCCAACATGCGCTCCGCTCCCGGACGATGGTGATGAGCGGCTATCAGATCGACCAATCCTCGGGGCGTGCCACATTCAACTGCGCGCTCACCGCGCGCGACTCCCTGGGGGCGGCGCGCGCCGTTGTGTTCGTGGCCATGGACTTGGATGGCTTTGAGCGACTTGCAGCGCAGGTGCGACTTCCCAAGGGCGCGACGCTCGTATTGGTCGACCGCGATGGCATTGCCGTGAATCGCTGGCCGCGAGGGGGAAACTGGGAAGGCCGCCACCTGCTGATGCAGGCGGATGTCGCTCGCGGACTGGCGAGCGGCCAGTGGACCGGCGTGCTGCGCGATCCGGACGGAGTCGAGAACATCTATAGCTTCACTCCGCTCGGCGATGGCGCCGGGCGCAGCATGCTCGTGGGGGTCGGGCTGCCCAAGGCGCCCCTGTTGGCCGCCGCGACGCGCGAGCTGTGGACCAGCCTGGCGCTGCTCGCGCTGATCGGCGCGTTCATTTCGATGATTGCCTGGCGCGTGCTGGGTGAGTTGGTGTTGCGGCCGATCGACGCACTGGTCCATGCCACGCATCGGGTGGGCGCGGGGGACTTCCACAAGCGGTTCGCCGGCGTGCGCCTGGACGGGGAGCTGGGGCACTTGGCCAGCGCCTTCGACGAGATGGCGGTGGCGTTGTCCGACCACCGCGCCAAACATGAGCGAATGGAGCAGCGGCTGCGCGAGATGTCGCTCGTGGATGAGTTGACAGGGCTGTCGAATCGCCGAGCGTTCACCGCATTCGCACGACTGCAGATGCGTCACGCACGCCGCACGGGAGCAACGGTGACGCTGCTCTACATGGACCTGGACGGGTTCAAGGATTGGAACGACACGCTTGGGCATGCGGAAGGGGATCAGGCGCTCGTCGCGTTCTCGCGGGCGCTGCGCGGTACCTTCCGCGAAAGCGATGTCATGGCGCGATTGGGCGGCGACGAGTTCGCCGTCCTGACCGTTGAGGAGCACGCTGGCGCGCCCGCCCGATTGTTGGAGCGGCTCCGGCTTGCGCTCATGCTCGAATCGCGGGCGGCGAAGTTCCCACATGATCTGCGATTCAGTGTGGGTTGGGCCCAAGCGGAAGCGTCCGAACATGCCACGATCGATGGGCTGATGCTGCGGGCGGACACGCGCATGTATGCTGCCAAGCGCGCCCGTCGCGCGGTGCTCGAGCGCCCCGATGGAAAGTCGCATGTCGCCTGAGCCGCGGCGTGAAGCGCTCGGGGCGGAACACACCGTTCACCCCCGTCGCAGTCCAGCTTGGTCCTCGGAGGTTCCGATGTCGCAGCGTGTCCTTCTCCTGTGTGCTGCCGCCGCCCTTGCCCTCGCCGCCGCTTCATGTCAGAAGCCGCCCGAGGTGACCGGGACGGTGACCTACCGGGGTCGCGCCGCGATGCCGGCCGCCGCGGTGCTCGAGGTGCAACTCGCGGATGTCTCCAAGCCCAATGCTCCCGCGGTGATCCTCGCCAGACGGACCTACACCTCGCTGGTGGGGCCGCCATACCACTTCGCGCTTCGACCCGATGTCCGCAACCTGGACCCGCACGGCACCTACGCGGTGCAGGCGCGCATCCTCGTGGGCGGCAAGCTCTTCATGGTCTATACGCGGCGCGCCGCAGTGGATCGTGCCAATCCCACCTT
>JANLOU010000497.1:0-4291 GCA_031366735.1 Candidatus Eiseniibacteriota bacterium | reverse complement strand
ACATACCGCAGCTCCAAATACTCCGCGATCGCATCTGGATCCAACTCTCGAGGCACACCTGGCACTTGGACCAGTGCCTCGAGGCTCGAGGCGAATGCAAGGCGATCAGCCGATGAGTGCAGGAACAGTGGCTTCTCGCCGAAGCGGTCACGAGCGAGCCACAGGTGCCGCTCCAGCTTGTCGTAGATTGCGAAAGCCCACTGGCCAACAAGGTGCGCGAGCGTTTCGATTCCCCAACGCTCCCATGCAACCAGCAAAACCTCCGTGTCACTTCCGGAGCACAACGAAGTCGGTTCAATTCCCAACTCCTCACGGAGCTCTGCGAAGTTGTAGATCTCGCCATTGAATGTGATGACGAAGCGCCCGCTGCGGCTGGTCATCGGCTGGTGCCCAGCCACTGACTGGTCGATTATCGCCAAACGGCGATTCCCCAATACGATGGACCGCTCCGCAAAGATTCCCGTGCCATCCGGACCGCGCCGGACAAGCTTCTCTAACATGCGGGTGACCGTTGGTTCGTCAGCCTCTTGGCCCCGAACCCTATAAATTCCCGCTATTCCGCACATCGCAGCACCCCTGCGGTTCGGCCACGGGTGCTCGAACTTTTAATGACGCCACGAGGCGCGCGAATCTCTTTGGTGTCACGCCATCGCTCGACTGCTTCGGGGTCATGTGGGAATCCATCGTTGCCGTGTTGGCAGTGGAACTGAAGCGCTTCCTGGGAGATCGAGTGCACGGACACACCGGAGTTGAGGAGGCGCGTACGGAGGTTCACGTCTTCCATGCCACGGCCAACGATGCGCTCGTCATAGCCGTTCACCTTCAGGAAATCCCCACGGTACAGGGAGAAGTTGCATCCGAGGATTTCATATCGTGGATTGAATCCCCCTCGCCATCCGAATGCCGCAGGAACATAAACGCCGTTCCGGCGGTCATGCGCTGGAGCATGCCGCCACCAGAAGCTTGGACGCTCAATCCGTCGACTCCGCACATCATCAAGTGTCACTCGGGCCGTGAGCGCCGCGTCTAGCATCACGCGGCGCCCCGAGAGGGCCCTCCCCCGCCGTCGACGGGCGAAGTGACGCTCAACAAATCGGTGGTGAAGGATGCAATCACCATCTATGAAGATCAGGTAGTCCCCGGTTGACTTGGCGACAGCTTGATTGACGACGATGGTCTTGCGGAAACCCTTGTCCTCGTGCCAGATGTGTCTGACAGGCCTTCCAGCTCGCTCCACCCAGTCATTCGCAATCGAGGCGATCTCTGGACTGGAACCGTCGTCTGCGAGCACGACCTCGAAGTTCGAGAAGCTTTGCTGTTCGAGGCTAGCCAGTACGAGTTCCAACACCCGAGCGCGCTCATAGACTGCAACAATCAAGCTGATTGATTCCTCGCTCATTTGCAGGCCTCGACTGGTTTAATTTCCACGACCGCGGGGGCTGCCGATTGCAATCGACTCAGAATGAGACCAAAGCGCCGACCCGATTGTGATCGAGCATAAGGCGAACGATTCGAGACTTTGGACCCGCACTCCCATCCATCAAACCGACCGATGTCCCCAGCGCGGCACCGAAGATCACATCCGATAGATAATGCTTGCGGTCCTCGAGTCGGCCGATTGAGGTCGCCAGCGCGAGCGCGTATGCGGGGATGACCACGCGCGGGCCAAAATGGCGGCCGAGCACTGGGGCGATCGCGAAGGCCCCCGCGGTGTGTCCCGAAGGGAACGAATGCGCGCCGCCATCCGGGCGGGTGCGTCGAGTAGCGACCTTCAGCCCCACGACCGCCGCGTAGGTGATTGCGAGCGAGCGGACGGACTCCACCCCCGCGGCACGCACATTCGCGTCGCCCCCATAGTGTCCGACAACGCAGAGTGCCAGCGCGCTCACCCCGAGCGTCGCCCCGTCGCCGTAGAGATTCCCCACATCCGCGACCCGCTCCCAGCCTGGGTGATCGAGCCGTCGGGACATGTCGGCGGGGTTTTCATTCGCGGCGCTCACACCCGTCAACGCGGCTCCCACCAGCAGGACGACCGCGGTTCTACGCGTGAGGTACAGCGAGCCCAGCGTACGCGTGGAATCGCCTACGGTTGCCTGAGCGTGCACGGCACGCACGGGCGCCGTGGTCGTCGCAAGCATGGCCCAAAGGGCCAGCGCTGCTGACCGTCTCACCACTTCAGTGTGATCCCAGGATGCACGAGCACCGCCTTGTTGTTGTCGATACTCACACCGAGCGCATAAACCATGTGTGCGGAAGGATGGAATCGCAGGCCCAGCGCGCCCACAAGCTCGCCGCCACTCAACTCCGGAGTGAGCTGGCCCGCTGCGGCGGTGGCCTGCCCCTCCCCACCTTCCTTGGCGGCGGGAGTGCTGCCGAATGCCTCGCTCACGAACTCGAGTCGGGTGCTGAGATACCTGTTTCCCGCCACGGCAATGCTGGCCACATTGTTCACCTGCGCTCCGGCCGGGCGACCGATGACCGTGTAGCCGAGGTTCAGATGCGCATCCCAGACGCCAAGGCGCTTGCTCGTGATGAATGTTCCACTGAAGTCCGTCTTACCCGTTCCGATCCTCGTGTTGCGTGCGGTCGGAAGCTTGACTTCACCCGCGAATGCGACTGCCGGGCGACCTGCTCGTTCGGGGGAGAGCAGTGTCGTGAGCGTCACCTCGAGGTCCCCCGGACCTGTCTGCGAACGGATACCGCGATCACGGACGGCAGTGTAGAGCACAGGCTCGACCGTGAGCTCCAATCGGTCGGCGATGCCGTACTCGAATGCGAATGGGATCGCCGCTTCGGTCCCCGCGATCGATGTCTGGTGTTCGAAGCCACCCTCGAACACGAAGGTGCCTCGCTTCACGAGGCGCGCGCTCTCGGTTTCCAATGGCTGGCCGCCCCAAGCGCTCGGAGCCAGCATGCAGAGGATCATCGCGAACATCGCTGCGCGGACCGGGACCACATGCATCGAGTCACTCCTGATGGAAGTTGGCCAAGCACTCCTGCAGCCTTGTGCGGCAGGAGCATGCTTCCCTCCATACCCAGCGTGCGAGCTGTAGTTTCATCGAAGGCGTGATCATCTGAACCGCTTCCAAACGCCGAATGCTATGCGGGCTCCCAACAAGGCAGTCGCAACTCGAATCGCGCGCCGCCGAGAGCGGATTCGGAAACACCCACATCACCCCCGTGCGCCCGCGCCACTCGGCGGATGATCGCCAGGCCCAACCCGAATCCCTCGTGCGCCGCCCTTGCCTCGGAGTCGCGGTAGAACGGGTCGAAGATGCGCCCGCGCGCTTCGGGGGCGACGCCTTTGCCTGCGTCCTCGATCACCACCTTGCAATCCGGCGTGCACACGCGGGCGGAAACGCGGATCCGTTGCCCCGGGTGGGTGAACTTGAGGGCATTGGCAACCAGATTGCGTAGCGCTGAGCCGAGCAACGCGGAGTGACCCGTGACGAGCACCTCATCGTCGACTTCCACGCTCAGGTCGGCCTCGCGCGTGGGGACGCGGGCGAGCAGGTCGCGGACCGTCTCGCGCAGCAGATCGCTCAGATTGACCGGTCCGAACTCGCCGCGCGCCGCGACCGGGAGAGGGTCACTGCGGCGCAGGAAGAGCAGCGCTTCGACCAGCTCTCCCATCAGCCTCGCCTGATTGGACGCGGTCTCGAGTCCGGTTCGCTGCGGCGTGGTCAGCGAGGGGTCCGACAAGGCAAGTTCGAGCTCGCCGGAGACGATCATCAGTGGGGTGCGCAGCTCGTGGGCGGCATCCTCGGTGAAGTGCCGCTCGGCTTGGAGCGTGGCATCCAAGCGAGCGAGTAATCGGTTGAATGCGTCCGCCAGCACGGCGACCTCTGCCGGATCGCCAGGTTGGCCGAGCGCGGAAACCACGCCGTGTCCGGCCGCCCCTTCGGCCGAGGCGGCCATGCGCGAGAGCGGTTGCAACATGCGTCTGGCCAGCAGTCTGCTGAGCGCCGCCACCGCGAAGAAGAGTGGGATCCCCGTGACAAGCAGCGCCATGCCGAGCGCCGCGATGGCTTCACGCCGGGCTCGCGTGGCAACACTCGCCACGACCCAGGCCGCCCGGCCGACCGGCACCCGGAGCTCGCGCATCGTGTGCTTCAGGGCTGGCTGATTCGTCGGCGCACTCGAGGCCAAGGTGTGGAGTCGCGCGTCCAGGATGTCGATGCGCACGCCGGGAGGCACCGCTTCGTCGATCACGGACCGTGCGGCACGGCTCAACTCTTTCTCCTCGTTCCATTCGCGCTGCAGTGCCGCCGCGACCTGGGTGGCCGCACTC
>JANLOU010000463.1:0-1616 GCA_031366735.1 Candidatus Eiseniibacteriota bacterium | reverse complement strand
CCGCGGCGGCGATCAACTCCGCCATCTCCGCCACGCGTTTCACATCGCCGCCATCCGTTCCGCCCGACAGGAGGATCATGTCCGGCCGAAGCTGACGAAGCCGGCGGATCTTCTCGTGCGGGCGTCGACCATCGTTCAGCGCGATCACATCCATCACGATTGCACCGGCCCCGAGGGCCGCTCGCTGCGCGCTCTCACCCGTCATCTGCAACACCAGGCCGCTCACCATCATCTGCAGGCCGCCGCCGGCGCTGGAGGTGCTGAGGTAGATATCCACTCCGTCCTCGCCCTGTTGCGGAGTGATGATCCGGTCCCCATCCAGCAATCGGCGTCCGCGCAGCTCTTCGATCTCCTTGACAGCGTTCAGCACCCCGCGGGTGACATCCTCGAAGGGCGCCTCCACTGTGGTGGGCGCCTCCCCGCGGGTGACCAGACGATAGCCGTCGGGACCTTTTTCGATGAGCACGGCCTTGGTGGTGGTGGATCCGCAATCCGTGGCGAGGATCGAACGAACGAGCTTGGGGTCGATGGTCATGTCGGGGTTCACGTGCCGCGCTTGTTGGCGGATTCCCGGGCCCGCTCACGCGCGCCCGCTCGGGTCTCGATCATCTGGGTGAGCTCTTCCAGTGCGTCGCGACGCTCGATCAGGGTCGCGAAACGACGGTAGTCCGGCAAACGGAAGAGCATCTGGACAATGGGTTCAAAGAACAGCATGGCGGTGCCAGTCAGAACCGACATGGGACGCACCCCTTCGATCGTGAGGATCGCGGGTGTTTCCAAGCGCAACTCGACGACACGGTCGGCCACTCGTTCCAGCACGGCGCGGTCAGCCTCGCTGAGTACCGGGTCAGTTGGCATCGTGGCCCACGCGACGCCGGATCTCGGCCGCGAGCCGATCGCGCTCGCAGGCCGGCATCGGAATGGAGAGTCCGCGTTGCGCATCGAGCCAATGGCGGCGGGGATAGGGCGAAACGAATACTCCCGAAGGAAGATCGACCACGCGTTGGACGCGAGCCCACGGCCGGCGCTCCCAACCCCACAACGCCCGGCGCGCCACACCTTCGTGGTCGATACGGCAGTCGACTGGGGTGAGCGCGGGCGAGAATGTGGCCACGCAGAACAGGCAGAGTCCAAGGGAGAGCAATGGGTGTTCCCGCATGGCCACCACGATCACCCACAGGCCGATGGCGGCCTGCGTTGCGGCCAGCGCCACGCGTGGCCGTTCCTTCCAAGGGTCGTAGCGCCACACAAGGGGGAACGGCGATTCCATCGCGACGGCTCCCATGGCCACTGCCCTGGCCGTGGTCATGCTCGGGCCGGGAGCACACCGGTCACGCGTGGTGCTCCTCGACCACCTTCTCGTAGTCGATATGGGACAGGAGTTTTGCGAATGCCGAGGGGTCCGAGGGCTTGAGCTTCACCATCCATCCCTCGCCATAGGGATCCTGATTCACCGCGGCGGCGTTGTCCGTCAGTTGAGTATTCACCTCGAGGACCTCGCCGGCGAGTGGCGCGTACAGATCGCTCACGGTTTTGACGGCCTCCACCACCCCGAAAGGCTTACCGACTTCGAGCATGCGACCGGGCTCCGGCAGTTCGACGAACACGATGTCGCC
>JANLOU010000412.1:0-2359 GCA_031366735.1 Candidatus Eiseniibacteriota bacterium | reverse complement strand
CGCGTCGTGGTGGAGGGGCGGCGGGCGGAGGGCATGGTTCCTCACCAATTCCAGCGTTAGGGTTAGGGACATGGGATGATGCCAACCTGTGCAAAGCAAGCCCCATGCCGTCCGCGAGAGCGCATCGCCTGCGTGGGGATGGATGGTGGTGCGGACCTTGCTTTAGTCCACGCGGGAGTGGAGAAAACTTCAAATTGCAGACGGAACTTCAACCGCAAGGAGGGGCACAATGTCCATGATCACCGTCGGCCAGGAAAACTCTGCACCAATCGAGCTGTACTACGAGGACCACGGGACGGGTGCGCCCGTTGTGCTCGTCCACGGTTGGCCGCTGAGCGGTGCTTCGTGGGAAAAGCAGGTCGCCGCGCTCCTGGCTGCCGGACGCCGCGTGATCACCTACGACCGCAGAGGCTTCGGGCGATCCAGCAGGCCCAGCGTGGGCTATGACTACGACACTTTCGCCGAGGACCTGAACGCGCTGGTGACGAAGCTGGACCTGCGCGATTTCTCCCTCGTCGGGTTCTCGATGGGTGGCGGCGAGGTGGCGCGCTATCTGGGTAAATATGGGTCCGAGCGAGTGAGCAGGGCGTGTTTCATTTCTGCGATCACGCCCTTCCTGTTGAAGACCACGGAGAACCCCGGCGGCGTGGACGGCTCGGTCTTCGAAGGCATCCAGAAGGCCATCACGGCCGACCGCCCCGCATTCCTTACCAAGTTCCTCGGGGATTTCTACAATGTCGATATCCTGGGCAACACCCTGATCAGCGGTCCGGCCGTCCAGGCGAGTTGGAGTGTTGCGGTGCATGCGAGCCCAAAGGGAACGCTGGATTGTGTTTCGGCGTGGCTGACGGATTTCCGTAAGGACCTCGCGCGCATCGATATTCCCACGCTCATCATCCACGGTGACGCGGACCGGATCCTCCCGATGGCTGCCACGGCGGTACCGCTTTCCAAGCTCCTCGCGGGGTCCCGCTTGGTGCTGGTACAGGGAGGTCCACACGGCATCCTCTGGACCCACGCGGATCAGGTGAGCAAGGAGTTGGTCCATTTTCTCGCGGAGCACGCTCCCGCTCCCACCGGCACACGCTGAAGGTTGCGTCTCGCGCGGGGCACATGCTGCCACAGGGGGAGTCGGGACGGAACGAGATGTGCGAGCCCCTGAGGTGCCATACAGACGGTGAGTGAACAGGTGGCCGCGGTGGTCGCGTTGCTCAAACGCCGCGCAACCTCGCGCTCGCGCAATGGCATGGTGCGTTACGCGATCCCCTCGGACAAAGCGTTCGGGGTGAGCATGGCGGACATGAAGCGAGTGGCACGAGAGCTTGGGAGGGACCACAAGCTCGCTGCCGGGCTGTGGAAGTCCGGCTGGTACGAGGCGCGGATGTTGGCCACGATGGTGGACGACCCGGAGCGCGTGACCGTTGCCCAGATGGACCGGTGGTGCCGGGACGTCGACAGTTGGGCGATCTGCGACACGGCCTGCTTCGTGTTGTTCGATCGCACGCCGCACGCTTGGGGAAGGATCGCCGCGTGGAGTGAACGGCGCGAGGAGTTCCGCAAGCGCGCGGCGTTCGCACTCCTGGCGTGCGTGGCGTTGCACGACAAGGCCTGCAGCGATGCCCCATTATCTGGTCTTGCATGACGCCGCGGTGAGTCTGGCGCAGGAACTGGTCGCCGCGTCGGATGGGACGGCGCGTTGGGTGGGCAGGGACGCGCTGCGCGACCTGACGCGTCCCATGGTCATGCGCAAGCTCCACGCACGAAAGGTTGCGAAACCTGTCAGGCGGGGGGTGCCACGGGGAGCGTGAAATGGAACGCGCTGCCCTCACCCAACTTGCTCTCCACCCAGATCCTTCCGCCGTGTGCGGCGACAATGGAATGTGCGATGTAGAGGCCCAGCCCGAGCCCGCTTCGGTCGGTCCGCTCGCCCTGCGAGAAGCGCTCGAAAATACCGCCGATCGCTTCCGCCGCAATGCCGCAGCCATTGTCGCGGACCGTGAACTGGATCCCCTCCTCGCACGGCGCGAGTCGGAGCGCAATCGTGCCGCCCGCGCGAGTGAATTTCAAGGCATTCCCGACCAGGTTCGTCAGCACCTGGAGAATCCGGTCGTGGTCGAAGCTCGAGTCGGCGTTGGGTTTTGTGACCTCGCGCGTCAGCGTGATCCCGCGAGCCGCGGCCGAGGGGTGGAAGCTTTCCATCGTCTCATCCAACAGGAGCTCGGTATCACCCGGCAGCATCGCCACATGGAGCTTGCCCGATTCGATGCTCACCATGTCGAGCAGGTCCCCCACCAGTCGATTCATCCGCCAGGTGAGGCGCAGGATGCGTTCGCCCTCCACATGGATCCGTTTCCCCTCC
>JANLOU010000411.1:0-2572 GCA_031366735.1 Candidatus Eiseniibacteriota bacterium | reverse complement strand
CACGAAATGGTACCCATTGGAATCCACATACGGCCCGCGGTTGTTACGCGCAAGTAGGTCTCCATCGTAGTCAACCGGCCATATCTGATCCACCATACCAGACATTTCCTGTATAAAGAATGAACTTCCCCCGCGTTGATGGACACCTCATTAACCCTGATATTCAGGGTGGAGGTGGTGAATGGTCAAATCGAAACGGATACGCCGTGGGTTCAGCCCGGAGTTCAAGCTGGAAGCGGTGCGCCGCGTGCTAGAGCGAACCGCGAGTGGGGTGAGCATCACGCAACTGGGTCGCGAGCTGGACGTGCGCCCCGATCTACTCCGCGCGTGGGTGCGCCAAGCGCAGGAACGGAATGGCGCGGCGGCGACGGATGTCTTTCCTGGTCATGGGCGCCTGCCATCGGACCAGGAGGAGCTGCGGCGGTTGCAACGGGAGAACGCCCGCTTGCAGCAGGAGCTGGACTTCCTAAAACGGGCGGCGGCGTACTTCGCGAGGGAGTCGCGATGAGCGACAAGTACGCTGCGATTGCGAGGGAGCGGCATCGCTTCCCGGTCACGCTGATGTGCGACGCGCTGGGCGTCAGTCCGAGCGGCTTCTATGCGGCGCAGCAGCGCCCGGCGAGTGCGCGGGCGTGCCGCGTCGAACGGCTGCGGCTCGTCACGCGCGCGGCCTTTGCCAAGACGAAAGGGCGTTACGGATCGCCGCGGATCTTTGGCGCCCTGACCGACGCCGGGGAGCAGACGAGCGAGAAGCTGATCGCGCGTCTGATGCACGAGGAAGGTCTCGTGGCGCGTGCCCCACGGCGCTACGTGGTGACCACGGACTCCGATCATCGCGACCCCATCGCGCCCAATCTGCTGGCGCGCGACTTTGTCGTGCGCGACACCCGCGCGCTCGACACCGTGTGGGTGAGTGACATCACGTACGTGCCCACGCGGGCCGGGCATCTCTACCTCGCCGTGGTGCTCGATCTGGCGAGCCGGCGCGTCGTCGGCTGGGCGATGGACGACACGCTGGCGACGACGCTGCCGCTCCGCGCGCTGCGCATGGCGATCCAGCACCGCCAGCCGCGCCCCGGCCTCATCGTCCACTCGGATCGAGGCAGCCAGTACGCGAGTGTGGCGTACCGCGCCGAACTTGCACACCACGGCTTCGTGCAGAGCATGAGCGCCAAAGGCGACTGCTGGGACAACGCGGTGGCGGAGAGTTTCTTTGCGACGCTCGAGCACGAGTTACTCAGTACCGCGCACTTCGCCACCCATGCGGCGGCGCACCCAGCCCTGTTCGAGTTCATCGAGGTGTGGTACAATCGCCAGCGCAGGCACACGAGTTTAGGCTCGGTCAGCCCGGCACGCTACGAAGCACTCCGCGTCGCAGCGTAAACCAGGTGTCCACCGGCGCGGGGGAAGTCCACACCGACGGGTTAAGACCACCTCTGTGTCGAGGTGGATTGTGGAGCTCACCCGAATTGATGGACACCTCTTTAGCCCTGATATTCAGTGTGGAGGTGGTGAATGGTCAAAGCAAAGCGAATACGGCGTGGGTTCAGTCCCGAGTTCAAGTTGGAGGCGGTGCGCCGGGTGGTCGAGCGTCAAGCGAGCGGGATAAGTCTCGCCCAGCTGGCGCGCGAGCTGGACATCCGGCCTGATCTCCTCCGCACGTGGGTGCGGCAAGCGCAGGCGCGAAGCGGGGCGGCGCCGCAGGACGTCTTTCCGGGACAGGGTCGGCTGCCATCGGATCAGGAGGAGCTGCGGCGGCTGCAACGCGAGAATGCGCGCCTTCAGCAGGAGGTCGAGTTCCTAAAACGCGCGGCGGCGTACTTCGCGAGGGAGTCGCGATGAGCGACAAGTACGCTGCGATTCAAAGCGAGCGGCATCGGTTCCCGTTGCAGCTCATGTGCGACGCCTTGGGCGTGAGTCCGAGCGGGTTCTACGCCGCGCAGCACCGCACGGGGAGTGCGCGAGCGCGTCGCGACGAGCAGCTGCGCCTCGCCACGCGTGCGGTGTTCGCCATGACGAAGGGACGCTATGGTGCGCCGCGGATCTTTGACGAACTCACCGAGGCCGGCGAGTGCACGAGTGCCAAGCGGATCGCGCGCCTCATGCGGGAAGATGGCTTGGTGGCCCGCGCGCCGCGGCGCTACGTGGTGACGACCGACTCCGATCATCGCGCGCCCATCGCCCCCAATCTGCTGGCGCGCGACTTCGCGGTGCGCGACGACCGCGCCCTCGACACCGCGTGGGTCAGTGACATCACGTACGTGCCAACCCAAGCCGGGCATCTCTATCTCGCGGTGCTGCTCGACTTGGCCAGTCGCTGTGTCGTCGGCTGGGCGATGGACGACACCCTCGCGACCACGCTGCCCCTCCGCGCACTCCGCATGGCCATCGACCAACGCCAGCCACTTCCTGGGCTGGTGCTGCACTCGGATCGGGGCAGCCAATATGCGAGTGCGAGTTATCGGGCGGAACTCACCCACTACGGGTTCCGTCAGAGCATGAGTGCCAAGGGCGACTGCTACGACAACGCCGTGGCCGAGAGCTTCTTCGCGACGCTCGAACACGAGCTGCT
>JANLOU010000394.1:0-12199 GCA_031366735.1 Candidatus Eiseniibacteriota bacterium | reverse complement strand
CGAAGACGAGATCAAGAAGGCGTATCGCAAGGTCGCGATGCAACACCACCCGGACCGCAACCCGGGGGACAAACAAGCCGAGTCCCGCTTCAAGGAAGCGACCGAGGCGTACGAGGTGCTCCGCGAAGCCGATAAGCGCGCGCGCTACGACCAGTTCGGCCATGCCGCACCCAGTGCGGGCGGTGGCGCTGGCGATGGGGCGGGTGGGTACGGGTACGGCGGCTTCGATCTGGCCGATGCGCTGCGCGCCTTCATGCGGGACTTCGGTGCGGGCGAGGGTGGCGGCTTCGATGAACTGTTCGGTGGCGGCGCCGGTGGCCGCGCGGGACAGCGCGGCCCTTCGCGCGGCGACGATCTTCAGGTGCGTCTGCCCTTGACGCTTGAGGAAATCGGCTCGGGCGTCGAGAAGAAGATCCGCGTCAAGCATCTGAAGCGTTGTGCCACCTGCGAGGGCAAAGGTGGCAAAGGTGAGCAGGCTTGCGCCCAGTGTCAGGGGCGGGGGCAGGTCCGGCGTGTCCAACAGACCATGTTCGGACAGTTCGTGAATGTCGCCGCATGTCCCAAGTGTGAAGGCGAAGGCAGCACGGTGAGTCAGCCGTGCAAGACCTGCCACGGGGATGGCCGGGTGAGCGAGTCGGAGACCGTTTCCGTCAAGGTTCCGGCGGGCGTCGCGAACGGGAACTATATTCCGCTGCGAGGCCTTGGCGATGCCGGTCGGCGGACGGGAGCGCCGGGCGACCTCATCGTGCTCATCGAAGAGAAGGCGCACGAGGTGTTCGAGCGGCATGGGGACGACCTGTATCTGGAATTGCCGATCAATTTTGTGACGCTGTCGCTCGGCGGCAAGGTCGAGGTCCCACTTCTGGGAGGTGGGACGCATACGCTGGATGCCCCTGCGGGAACCCAGAGCGCCACCGTCGTGCGCGTACGCGGCAAAGGACTCACCGGCTTGCGCGGAGGGAAGGGCGACCTGCTCGTGCGGCTCATGGTGTGGATTCCCCAGAAGCTTCCCGCCGCGGACAAGAAGTTGCTCGAGGAGTTGCGCCGCGCGGATGGGGCGAAGGCGCCGCCGCCGAGTCGAGCGTTGTTCGAGCGGGTGCGGGATGCGTTCACCCGCTGACGGATCGCCGTCTCTGCTGTATCTGCCGCAGCTTGCTGCGCTCACGACGGAGTTCACCCTCGAAGGGGACGAAGCGCACTACCTCGCACGCGTGGTCCGCGCTCGGCCCGGCGAGCGAGTGCAGGCCACGGACGGCCTGGGCTCACGCGTGACCCTCGAGGTGATCGAATCCCGGCCGGAAGTTCGGTTGCGTCGCCTGGCATTCGAGCATTGCCCGTTGACGCGTACGCTCACGCTTGCGGTCGGCGTGCCCGAGGGCGAGCGAGGGGATTGGTTGATCGAGAAGGCGGCGGAACTGGGCGTCACGCGCCTGACCCCGCTGGACTGCGAGCGAGGTGCGTGGAAGGGCTGGCGGCCCGACCGCCTCGACCGCATCGCGATCGCCGGGCTGCGCCAGTCGCTCGGTTGCCACCGGCTTGTGCTGGAACCGCCGGTCCCGCTCCTGGACTGGCTCGGGGTGCTGCCGCAGGGGGGTGCACGGTTCGAAGCCGCCCCGCAGGGAGCCACGCTCGCGTCCTGCCCCGCTCCGCCCGTGGGGGCGAGCGTGGTGGTCGTCGGACCTTCGAGTGGATTCTCGCCACCTGAGCGCAAAGCATTGTCGGAGAGTGGGTTCAAGCCACTGGCACTCGCAGATGCTCGGCTCCGGACGGAAACCGCCGCATTGGCAGCGGCGGCGTGGTGGGCGGCAGCAGATCCGCAAGCTGGGTGAGCGTGGCCGGGGGATGGAGCCTCGTCCCTGCCGATGACTCCCTCGACAGGGTGGCGGGCCATCTTGACGAGTCTGGAGCCCGGCCATAGAATGCAAGTGACTTTTCCGCGCCATCTCCTCCCTGCGCGCGTGTTCGACCCCACCTATTTCTCTTCTCCTCAAAGAAGATCGTGAGTCTGGAGAGGGGGGAATTCATTGCCTGGTATCAGGGTGAAGGACGGCGAGTCCTTCGAGAGCGCCCTGCGTCGATTCAAGAAGAAGTGCGAGAAGGCCGGCATCATGGCTGATCTGCGTCGCCATCAGCACTTCGAGAAGCCTTCGGAGCGACGCAAGCGCAAGATGAACGCCGCGAAGCGCAAGAACATGGCGCGTCGGGCTGCGGAGAACTAGGACTCCTGGACATCCTCCATGATGTCAGCTGGCTGGACTGGGTCATCCTGGTCGTGCTTGTCGCGTTCTCGATCCGCGGCATCCTGCGAGGCACATTCGCGCAGGTGTTCGCGTTCGTCGGAATCGTGCTGGGTCTCATCGCTGCAGCTTGGGTATCCCATTGGGTCGGGTTCCATTGGAATGGAGCCCGACCCATGTTGTTCTTCATTGCGCTGCGCTGGGTGGTCGCGACGCTCGCGGGCTTCGCAGTGGCAGCATTGTTCCAATGGTGGGGCGAGCTTGTTGCCAAGGCGGCGCATGACGGCCCGTTCGGCTGGCTGGATCGGCTGGTGGGTGGCGTCATCGGAATCGCTCTGGGCATCCTGTTCGCAACCTTCCTGGTGCTTGCGGCGGTGCAGTCTCCATGGCTGCGTTCCGCCCGTTCGGCGGCAGTGAAGGGGATGGCCTCGCGTCCGCTGTTGGACGCCGGGGTGCGGCTGAGCCGAGCGGGGGACCGCGTGTTCCCCGGCGGAAAGTGGCTGCACGGTCAGTTCGTGGAAGCTTCGCTGCGGGTAGGTCCCGCGCGTGGCCCCGGGCCGGCCTCCTTGTTCCGGTGACGTCTGCCCGCGCGTGAGCGGGCCTGCTGTCGGCGATCGCGGGTCCGCCTGCGTCGTACGCGGTCGAATAGGTGGGTGAGCCGTGGATCGGCATTCGCTCGGATTACTCGAGTTCGGTCGCGTGTGCGCGGCCATCTCGGAGCGCGCGGAGTGTGCGCGCGCCCGCGAGACCTTGCGTGTCTGGCAGCCGCTGCCGGACGCGCAGGCGCTGGCGCGCGAACTCAGACGCCTGGCCGAGGCCCTGCGTCGTGGTCGCGAACCGGGCGAGTGGTGCGCCGTCGGTCCGGGTTCACTCGACGCGGCGTGCGACGCCCAAGCGCGCTTCACCCTCGACGGTCCCGGATTGCTCGAAGTGCTGGGCTGGCTGGAGTCCGCCCGTACGACGAGCACGGCTTGGGCCCCGCCACTTGCGCGAACGCAGTATCCCGAACTCGCCGCGCTCATTGATGAACTTCCGGAAATGGAAACCCTCCGCGAGCGGCTGGCCCGCTCGCTCGATGGCGATGGACGCGTGCGCGATGACGCATCGCCTGTGCTCAAGCGAGCCCGGCACGGGGTCGCCGAGGGTGAACGCCGGCTGCATGCCCAGCTGGAGCGTTGGGCAGCGCCGTTCGGCGAGGGCAGCTATGTCACGCGCCATGGGGATCGGTATGTGGCGTGCGTGCCCGCCGCGGGTTTCTCCCGCAAGCGCGGAATCGTGCATGACACCTCGAACAGTGGACAGTCGCTGTTCGTGGAACCGCTCGAGGCATGCGAGGGGAACAACCAGCTGCTCGAACTGACTTCGTTGGCGTTCGAGGAGGAGCGCCGCATCCTGCTCGAGCTCATCGACGAGGTGCACCGCGCGCGCGAGCCGCTTCAGGTGCTGGAGCGGGTTCTCGCCACCCTCGACACCCTACGCGCGCGGGCCCGGTGGGGGAATGAGTGGGGGGGCATCGCACTCGCCCCGGCACCTGGCCCTCTGTGCCTGATCCGCGCACGCCATCCACTTCTCGCCATGGGCGAGCGTCGCGAGTCCATCGTCCCACTCGACTTGAAGCTGGAATCGGACGGTCGATTGCTGCTCGTCTCGGGTCCGAACATGGGCGGCAAGACCATCCTGCTCAAATGTGTCGGGCTCTCGGTCGCCATGGCCCATGCGGCGCTGCCGGTGTTGGCCGACGAGGGCAGCCGTGTCCCGCTCATCCGTCACCTCGTGGTCGATCTGGGTGATGAGCAATCGGTGGACAGGGGGCTGTCCACCTTTGCCGCGCATCTGGAACGATTGCAGAAGATGGCCGAGGTCGCAGGCCCGGACAGTCTGCTGCTCGCCGACGAACTCGGCGCGGGCACCGACCCCGAGGAGGGCGCCGCGCTGGGGCGGGCACTGGTCGAGCATTTCGCGTCGCAACGCGCGTGGGGGGTGCTCACCACTCACTTGGGAAGTCTCAAGCGCGTTGCGACCGAAGTCCCGGGTGTGGTCAATGGATCCCTCGAGTTCGATCTCGCAACGCTCACCCCGCGTTTTCGTTTCGTTCCGGGGATTCCGGGCGCGAGTCACGCGCTCTCGGTCGCGGCGCGCCTTGGCATGCCCGAGGCCCTGCTCGCTCGGGCACGCGAACTGACCTCCGATGAGTCGCGGGCGTTGGAACGATTGCTCTCGGAGGTGGGTGAGGCCAGACGATTGGCCCAGGAGGAACGCGAGGCGCTGGCTTTCGCTCGGGCCGAGGCGGAGCAAGCCGCCGAGCAGCATCGCACCGCCGCGCAGGATGCCAAGCGCGCGCTGGCGGACCTGCGCCGTCGACTGACCGCCGAGAGTGAGTCGATCCTGGTGCGCGCGCGTGACTTGTGGCAGACCGTGCAGCGTGAGGCGAGGAAGGCGGACAAATCGCGCGCGAGCGCCGAGTCGTTGCGGACCGAGATCGAGGCGCTCGACCAGAGCGCGGCAGCCCTGCAACGCGCCAGCTCACCGGCAGCATTGGGCCTGCCCGAATCGCCGAGTGCACCGCTCCAACCCGTGCGGCTCGAGGTGGGTGCGCGTGTGCGCGTCATCGATCTGGGAATCGAGGCGGTGATCGCCTCATTGCCCGATCGCGAGGGGAATCTCCAACTGCGCAAGGGCAGTTGGAACATCCGCTCGCATGTCGACAAACTGCTCGGCACGCCCGTCGAGACCAGTGCGCCCGTCGTTCGGGGCCCGGCCATCGCCTTCACGCCGGCCACCGAGGCGGCGACGCTCGAAGTGGACCTGCGTGGCATGGAATCCGACGAGGCACTGCGTGCCGTCGATCAGGGACTCGACCGCGCGGTCCTGTCGGGGATCCTGGAGCTGCGCATCATCCATGGCATTGGGCGGGGAGTGCTCAAGGTTGCGGTGGAGAAGCATCTGCGCACCCATCCCCAGGTGGAGTCGCAGCGCATGGGTGAAGGCGGCGAGGGTGGGCGCGGCGTGACCGTGGCGAGGCTGCGATGACCATCGCGCGGTTCGGCATGAGCGCGGGGGGAGCCGGGCGTGGCTCGGACGAGTGGGTCGAGCGCGTGCGCGCGGCCAGCGATATCGTCGAGGTCGTGGGCCAGACCGTTCCATTGCGGCGAGTGGGCCGCAATTGGATGGGAGCATGCCCATTCCACCAGGAGAAGACGCCTTCTTTCTCGGTCAACGCCGAGCGACAGTTCTACCATTGTTTCAGCTGCAAGGTCGGCGGGGATGTATTCAAGTTCATTCAGGAAACCGAGAGGGTCGGGTTCCTCGAAGCGGTCGAGCTATTGAGTAATCGGGCGGGGATCCCGGTGCCAGAACGACGGTCGGGTGAGCGCGGGAAGCGTGCCCCCCTGCTCGAGGCGTTGGACGCCGCGGCGACCGCATACGAGCAGTGGTTGGGTGATCCCAATACGGGTGCGCTCGGGCGCGGTTACCTGGAGCGGCGCGGGATCACGCGCGAGACCCAGCGGGAGTTCCGGCTCGGGTTCGCGCCCGCTGGGTGGGAGAACCTGGTCCCGAAACTACGCGCGCACCATGGCGACGAAGTGCTGTTGGAAGCCAGGCTCGCGGGACGCCGGGAAGGTTCACGCAATCTTTACGACTGGTTCCGGAATCGCTTGATGGTGCCGCTCATCGCACCGGGGGGCGCGGTCCTGGGTTTTGGCGCACGCACCATGGGTGAGGAGCAGCCCAAATACCTGAACTCTCCCGAGTCGAGCGTCTATCACAAGGGGCAGTTCCTGTTCGGATTGGAGCAGGCGAGGAAGCATGTGAAGCCGGACGGGGAAGTCGTGGTCGTGGAGGGCTATTTCGACGCGATCGCCCTGCATCAGGGCGGAATCCGCAATACGGTCGCTACCTCCGGGACGGCTCTCACGGCGGATCACGCGAAGCAATTGCGCCGACTGGCGCGCGGCGTCGCCCTGACCTACGACGGCGATGCCGCGGGACAGGAAGCCATGCTGCGATCGCTCGGAGCCCTGCTCTCGGAAGGTCTGGATGTGGCGGTGGTCGAGCTGCCCGCGGGGGATGACCCCGATACCTTGGTGCGTCGCGCGGGGACCGATGGTTGGGCTATAGTCCGCGATTCCGCATACGATGCCGTGGAGTTCGTGCACCGCCATGTCCTGAGGCGCAGCACGGGGGGAGACCCTCGAGAGCGCGCACTTCAGACCGTGGTGCGTCTCGCCACCAGCATCCCGGACGCCATCCGACGGCGCTTGCTGATCGAGCGCGCCGCTCAGGTGTTCGGGCTGTCGGAGGGCGTGATTGCGCGTGCCGTGGGGCTCGGGCGCGGGGGACAGGATGTCGAAAGGCCGATCGCGGCGGCAGTCCAGCAACAGCGTGCGGCACGACAGAACGCGGAACGATTGCTGCTACGGGCGTTGTTGCATGCCCCGGAGGCACTTGCTTCCGCGACTCAGGAACTCGTACCGGAGGATTTCGAGGACGGCCCCGAGCGTCGGCTCGCCGCATGGCTGTGGGAACACGGCACGGTGACGACACCCGAGGACGAAGTGGCAGCGGGCTTGGTGCGCGAGTTACTCGCGGACGATCCCGAAGGATTCGATTGGATCTCCGAAGCGGAAGGTGCGCAGCGACGAATGCTTCTCAAGAGTCTCGAACGCGCGCGGCGTGACCGCATGGCGCGACTGTCCGGGGCCCGTGAGAGTGAAGCGAACGCGTTAATGCTCGAGATCCGTGCGATCGGTGAACGACTCAAGAAGCTCAGCTCGTAGAGGGGGAAGTCCATCCATGGCGGCTGCGTCGACCAAGAAGCAGATCCGGGAGAAAGAGAAGACCGAGCAGCGCAAGCGACTTGATGAGATCAAGTCGTTGGCGTTGCGACAGGGGTATGTCACCGAGGACCAGATCGTGTGGCTCCTGGATGATGACCTGGATCCCGAGAAGCAGGTGCAACAGATGGAGGACATCCACTCCATGCTGAACACCATGCATATCGAGGTCTTCGCGAGCGAAGAGGAGGCTCACGAGCGCGCAAAGAAACTGCGCAAGCTCGAGGACAAGAAGCCGGCCCCTTCCAGCAAGGCGGTTCCTCCGACCCCGGTGCGATACGACGATCCGGTCCGCATGTACCTGCGCGAGATGGGGCGCGTGCCGCTGTTGACTCGTGAGGGCGAGGTCGAGATCGCGCGCCGTATCGAAGCGGGCGAGCGGCAGGTGGTGTCGGCGCTGTTCCGCGCCGAGCCCTCGGTGCGCGAGATCCGGCTCCTCATGAAGAAGCTCAAAGACGGGCTGCTCAAGATCGAGGACTTCGTCAAGGTGGATGACGCGGCCGCGAGCGAACTCGCGCTCAAGAAGGAGCGCGCCCGCGCAGTGAAGATCCTGGAGCGTGTCTTCACGCTCCAGAAGCGTTACAACGACATGCTGGAGCGGCAGGACGACCGCATGGCCGATAAAGTCCGCAACAACTATCAGGCCACGCTCGCCAAGGTCGAAGCCGAACTTCAGCAGGAGCTGCACAAGCTCTCCATGAACCCGCGTATGGTCGAAGGGCTCTCGGCGCCGGTCAAGGGGCTGGCGGAGCGCGCACTGGAGTTCGACGAACAGGTGGCCGAACTGGAGCGCCAGTACGGGCACGGCACGGACGACTTGTTGGACTTCGCCCGTCGCCTCAAGAAGGGCCCGAAGGAACTGCGCGCCGTGCGGCGCGACTCCAGTCTGCAACCCGCGCAGATCGCCGAGTTCCAGAATGAACTCAAGGGCATCAAGAAACACATCAAGGCCATCGAGGATGAGGCCAAGATGGCGCAGGAGCACTTGCTCGAGATCCATCGTCAGATCCGCGATGGCGAACGCGCGACCGGGCAGGCGAAGAAGGAGATGATCGAGGCCAACGTGCGGCTCGTGATCTCGATCGCCAAGCGTTACACGAATCGCGGGCTCGAGTTCCTGGACCTGATCCAGGAGGGGAACTCAGGGCTCATGCGTGCGGTCGATAAGTTCGACTACACCAAGGGGTACAAGTTCTCGACCTACGCCACTTGGTGGATTCGCCAGGCCATCACGCGCGCGATCGCCGATCAGGCGCGCACCATCCGTGTGCCAGTGCACATGATCGAGCATATCAACCGCGTCGTCCGGGTTTCTCGCCGCTTGGTGCAGGAGTTGGGTCGCGAACCCACTCCCGAGGAGATCGCCGAGCGCCTCGAGCTCCCAGTCGACAAGGTAAAGGCGATCATCAAGGCGGCCCAGGAGCCCATCTCGCTCGATCGTCCGATCGGCGAGGACGACGACAGCAATCTGGGCGATTTCATCGAGGACACCAGCGTGGTGAGTCCGGCGCACTCGGCCGCCTCCGCCATGCTGCGCGATGAGGTGAACGAGGTGCTGAAGACGCTGACCCCGCGCGAGGCCAAGGTCATCCGGCTGCGTTTCGGGCTCACCGACGACGGCGCCCAGCGGACGCTCGAGGAAGTGGGCGCGTTCTTCAATGTGACCCGCGAACGGATCCGGCAGATCGAGGCCAAGGCACTGCGCAAACTGCGGCACCCGACGCGCAGTCGTCGCCTCAAGGCTTACACCGAGTTGCTGTAGCCGGAAACCCGGAACCCTGGACAAGAAGACCCCGCCCGGCAATCGCTGGGCGGGGTCCTCGTTTCGCTCGACAACTACTGGGAGTAGCCGGACTTGAGTCCACCCCAGCTGCTCTTGCGGGTCGGGGTGGGGACGAAGGGGGAGACCGAGATGCCCCGGATCGGCTCCTGGCACCCGATCACACCCAGTGGCGTCGCAGCGCCGGAGGTGAGGTTGATGGTCACCAGCGTGGACTGAGTGCCGCCCATGTCGAAGGCGGCATAAGCGACCGCACTGAGTCCTGAGATATCAAAACCGCTCACGCCTGTGATATCCATGCCAAGCGGTCCGACCGTCTGCAGCGTGCCGGCGTTCGGGGGCGTCTGACGGACGAGCACATCGAGCTTGGAATCCAGGTCGAACAGCGAGGTGCTCGTCGCACCGGCCACATTGTTCGTGTAGGCCGCGCCGGTGGCGTCTGCGTCCTGACCGAAGTTCGCATCGCCGACCGCGTACGAGATCGATCCATCGGTTGCCGCAAGCAAGCCGGTGTCGGGATGCAGGCGGATGTTCATGCCCGCGTCACTGACCAAGCGGATGCGATCGACCGTCGGGTTGAAGTCGAAGCCGAAATGCGTGCCCGACAGCGCCGCGAATGGCCCCGCGCCCACTGCGGTCGCCACACCGTTGTTCGGATTGTTCACCAGGTACAGGCGTCCGGTGCTGCCGAGCACATAGAGGCGGCCCGCCGGCAGGGCAGGGCGATAGTCGATCGCCAGCGCCTGCTCACCTGCTGCCATTCCAGTGATGGGGCGGCTGCTGAATACCCATGCATTGTTACTGATGAAGTTGAGGAGATTGTTGCTCGTCGTGACGGCCCAGATTTCTTCGGCGGCCCGGGCGGGCACCGCGAGCAGGGCGAGGGCTGCGAGCGTCAAACAGGCGGAACGAAGCTGCATGATTCCTCCGGCACCCTTGGTGAGTGGGGTTCGCTTGCTGGGGTCAAGGGGGTCCCGCCGGCGAGCGATGCAACTGCCCGGACTACGGAGCTCGGCGCAGGTCGGATGAGGTTGCGCCGACCCCGCTGGCATGTGGGGTCACCTTGACGGCGCCCGGCGCGTTGGATATAAACCCACGGCTCCAGTTGCGGGTCACGTAGGCTGCACCCTGGGCCCATAGCTCAGCGGTCCAGAGCCGCCGGCTCATAACCGGTAAGACCCTGGTTCGAATCCAGGTGGGCCCAATCCTGCGTGTGGCGACGGAATCAACGATGGGCGAATAGCTCAGCTGGTAGAGCATCTGGATCACAACCAGAGGGTCGGGGGTTCAAGTCCCTCTTCGCCCACCATCTCCCTCCTCACCGGCGCGCGGTGTGAACGACGAACTCCTGCATCACTGGGCCCTGCGCGACATCGATGACGAGGCCGCGCGGCTGGCGAGCGAACTGGCCAAGCTGCCTGCGCTGCGGCGCGCCCACGAGGCACGCACCGGCGCGGCCGAACGGGCACTGCGCGCGCTGGATGAACGGGCCGAAGTGGCGCTGAAACGCCGCCGTGCACTCGAACGCGATATCGCCGCATTCGATGCGCAGGAGAAACGCTTCGAGCAACAGCTCTCCGCCGTGACCGATCAGAAGCAGTTCCTTGCGGTCCAACACGAGATCGCGGCGGTGCGCGCCAAACGCTCGGATGTCGAGACCACGGCGCTCGAATGTCTCGAGATCGAAGAACGCTGCGCAGCCGAACGCCCGGGCATCGAATCCGCGTGGCAGCGGGCGGTTCAGGATTCGACCCAGGCGAACGCGCTCTGGGACGCCGAAGCGGCCAGCGCACAGGCCCGCGGCAATGAGTTGGATGCGGCACGCGCGCGATCGGCTGCCTTGTTGATGCCTGCTTCGCGCAGCCAGTACGAGCGGTTGCGTCACGCCCGGGATGGTCGAGCCGTGGCCGCCATCGAGAATGGCGCATGCGGCGCGTGCTTCCATCGGCTGTCGCCCCACTCGGCACAGGACGCCCGCAAACGGGAACGGATGCTTTCGTGTGATGGTTGTGGGCTCCTGCTCATGCTCGCTCCCGAAGCGTCCTGCTGACCCCTGTGTCGGGCGAACGAAAGCTGCGCGCGGATCTCCCGTTCCGTCGGATCGCGCTCGTGCTGTCCGGCGGGGGAGCGCTGGGCGCCTACGAAGTCGGTGTCCTCAAAGTACTCGAACGGATCGGCTTGGAACCCTCGCTCGTGGCTGGCGTCTCGGTCGGCGCGGTGAACGCGGTGGTCTGGCTCGCGCATGGTCGACGCACCGAGGCGTTGGAACGCGCATGGATGCGCCTCACGGGCAGCCAACTCGGCCTGCAGTGGATGGCCCTGGCCCTGCGCGCGTGTGGGGCAATCGCCGTGGTGATCGGGCTGCTCGAGGTGCTGCTCACCATGACGGGGTCGCGCGAGCTGTCGGGGGCGCACTGGCTGTGGCGCAGAGCGAGTGCGCGGGTCGATCTGGTGTCGACCCAGATGGATATCGCATCGTGGTTGGTGATCGCGGGTATCGGACTGTTCGTGGTGTTCACCGCCCGCCCCATCGAGGGTTGGTTCACGCGTGCCACCAGCAGCGCAGACCCGCAGGCTGCGCGGCGCCTGCTGGGCCGTATCGCGCTCGCCGATGCCGTGCTGCATCTACTGATCTGGGTGATGGGGTGGCCATGGCCGCATCGCTTCAGCGCCACCCTCGTGCTGGTGTTGTCCTTGGCGTGGCTGGGGAGCGGGCAGAGTCGGGCAGGACAGTGGTTCCGACGCATCACGCTGAGTCTCATGCCCGAGACGGGCGGACGCGGTCTGTGGGGCGGCATCGCGCGGCGTCGGATGATCGAGGCACTCGTGAACGAAGGGGTGCCCGCACGCATCGTGGGCGAAGGGACCAGCCTCGTGGTGAGCGCGCTCGCGGTGGACAGTGGCCGCGTCACGCACTTCGTGAGCTGGCCCCATCCCGACGCCGAGTTCGTGCGCCGGTTACGCGTGGACCTTGGCGAAGTGCTGCCGATGCGTACTCCCGCCGAGATGGTGAACGCAGTGGTGGCGTCGTCGGCGATTCCCGGCGTGTTCGAACCCGAGCGGATCGACGGACGCGATTTCGTGGACGCAGGCGGCTTCAGTAACCAGCCACTCCACTTGGCGATCGCGCACGACGCGGATGCCGTGATCAGCGTGCTGCTCACGCCCAGCCACAATCCCACGGCGGGGCCGTCCCCGCCCGACTTGTTCGCGCTCGGAGGGAGATTGCTCGAGCTGGCGAATTGGCGCGACATGCAAGCCGAGTTGCGCCAACTCCCGCACGGCTGGTCGCGACTGGGGCAGCCGGCGCGCGTGTGCGTGGTCGAGCCCCAGCGGGCGCTGCCCAG
>JANLOU010000351.1:0-3699 GCA_031366735.1 Candidatus Eiseniibacteriota bacterium | reverse complement strand
GCCGTGCTGTGCGACCTGGGCGGCGCGCGGGACCTGCTCACCGTGGGCGGCAGAAGCGTCCTGTGGGGCGGGCCGGGTGGGGAGCGCGACTGGGGCTATCCGCCGCGCGCGCTCGCATTGCGTCGCGAGACCGTGCGGGCGTTGTGCCGAGCGCAGCAACCCTCGAGTGCGGGGCGGGCGCTGCTCGCGACCATGGCTCGCCCGGTGTTCGTCGTGGCCCGGGCTGCTGCCGCGGAGTCCCTCTCGGGCTGGACGCCGTTAGGGAACCAGCCCGAACGATTCCAACCCGTGTTCCGCAATAGCGAGATGGCGTTCTATCGCTGGAAGGACACGCGATGACTCGCGCTCGCGCGATGGCGTTCGCAGTCCTCACGCTCGCTGCGGCGTTCCTGCTGCACGGGGGCGCGCTGCTGGGGTGGCCCGAGGGTGTCCGACTGGCCCTCGCATTCGCGGCGCTGGTGTTGTTGCCCGGGCATGCGTTGCTGGCGGGGATGGGTGCGCTGCCGCCCGGTGGGCCGTGGCTGGCATCGGGCTGGGCGCTCGGGTTGGGAGTCGCGTGGCTCGGGCTGCTGGTGTTGCTCACGCGGATGCTCCACCTCCCGTTCACCCTGCTGGCGCCATGGGCGGCGCTGCCCAACGCCGCACTGTGGATCTTCGCCGCCCGCCGCGGACCACGCCCCAGCGAGCCGGTGCCGGCGCCCGATCTGCATCCGATCGCGGTGGTCGCGATCCTCGTGGCTGCTGCGTTGGCAGCTCTGCACTGCGCACGGCTCGGCACGCCGGTGGCGTACTTCACCGATTCGCCGGACCACATCGGCACCATCCGGCGCATGCTCGCCAGCGGGGACGCATTTCCCCGGGACGCATTCTTCCTGGACGCCGGCGGCGGCGGGGCCGATCCCCGCAAGGGCCTCTGGCACCCTTGCGTCGCGCTGATCGCGGACCTCGCGCGGGTCGACCCGCTGCCTGCGTGGAGGTTGCTCGCGGCGCTCATCGCGCCGCTGTTCGTGTTGAATGCTGCGGCATTCGCCATGCTGATCGGTGGCAGCACCGGGGCTGCGGTCGGGGCATGGGCGCTTCTGCTCACCTACGGCGGCTCGCTGGGCACTCAGTATCTGCGTGAAGCGGTGTTCGCCACCAAACTTGCGGATCAGCTCGCGCTCGCCACCGCCGCCGCAGTGCTCTACGACCTGCAGCACCGGACGAAGCAGACGCGCTTGGCGGCAGTGGGATTGGCGCTCGGCGCGGTCTCGGCGCATGTGTTCTCGGCCATCCAGTTCGGCTTGTGCTTTGGCGCGCTCGGCATCGGACTCCTCCTGCGCGACCGAGGGCTGCGCGTGGAGGCCCGGCGGTTGATCGGCACTGTGCTGGCGCTTGTCGGGGTGTGCCTGCCGTATCTGGCTTGGCGTGCCTTGGGCGCCTATGCCCCCAGTAATCCCATTCACACCGAACCGCAGGGCCTGCTCTACCTGAACGATTCCATGCGGATCATCTCATTCGGGGTGCTCTGGGACTGGATGGGGCAGATGTGGATCCTGTTCCCGTTGTCGTGGTGGGCCTACGCGCGCAGCGCGCACCGCTCCGCGGTGCTGTATCTGCTCACCACCTCGCTTGCGGTGACGCTCGTCATCTTCACCCCGTGGGGCGTGGGCTTGCTCAGTCCCAAGCTGGGCTACTTGCTGATGCGCTTTGTGTGGTTGCTGCCCGTTTCAGCGGCCGTCGCTTTCGTTGTGACCACCGCGATCGCGGCCTGGCGAGTGGGTGGACGGGTGCGTCGTGCGACCGCGGTGCTCGCCCTGGCGGCGCTGGGGATGCTGATGCGGCACCCGCTGCTCGACGCTGGGGTTGTCTTCGCTCACCCGGAACGGATCGAACGCGAGGATGCGGCGGTCAGCGTGGAGCGCTGGCAGGACGCGCTCGCTTGGATGGACCGGGAGCTCCCTGCGCGCAGTGTGGTGCTATCGGATCCGGCGACTTCCTATTCCGTGCCGATGATGACCCGGCACTATGTCTCCACGCTGGTGGACCAACACAGCTCGCCCAACGATTCGCTCGCGCTGCGCCGGATCCTCGATGCCCGCGATGGGCTCGATCCGGCTTCGTCCTTCGCGCGCACGCGCGAGGTGGTGCAGCGTTATGGAATCACTGCCATCGTGCTCAACAATCGGTTCGCGATGACTCCGCACTTGGACTACTGGGCGCCGAACCCGGAGTGGTATCGGGCTGCGCGCGCTCGTCTGGAGCGGGCGCCCGCCGCTTTCCATCGGGTGTTCGATACCGGTGACTTCGTGGTCTACACCGTGAACCGGGCCGCGCTCGACACCCTCACGGCGCCCGAGCGCCCCCGCGCGTATGTGCGCGCCTATGTCGCCGCACGGGATTCCATGGCGCGGCCCATGGGAGCCGGACTGCCCGCATTGGTCTCGGCGCGTCTGCTCACCCCCAAGGGTGCGCCGGGAGACTTGAGTACCCTGCTGCTCGAATGGCGCTCGCCCGGGGCACTGCCCGCGGGGTCGTATCTCGTGGCGGTACGCTTCGACCACGCGCTGCCGGCGGGGTTCTCGCCGCCCGTGTGGTTCGGCAAGCCTGCGCGTAAGTTGTTCGAGAACCGAGCAGGGGCCCGCTATCGCTTTCGGGCGGATCACCTGCCGGTCGACGGTGATTTCGGGGTCGACTTGTGGGGGCCTGACCAGGTGATCCAGGACACGGTCTCGATCCTCGTACCCCCCGATGTCGTTGCGGGTGACTACGAGGTCCAGGTCCGGATGTTGCGACAGCCCCACTATCCGAACTATCGGCTTCAGGATTACTTCTTCGACCACGATTACTACACGGGGTTGCCGGTGGGCACGTTCCGCGTGACCCCGCGCAGGCCCCAGGACTGACGAGGACCGCCCGCATGTGTGGGATCAATGGTGTGTTCCACTATCGCGAGGGAGTCGCCGACCCCGAACTGGTCAGGCGTATGGCCACGGCACAGCGCCACCGGGGGCCGGACGACCGGGATGTGTGGTGCGAGGGCCCGGCTGCGCTCGCCCAGCGCCGACTCTCGATCGTGGATCTCTCGCCCGGCGGGCATCAGCCCATGCCCAACGAGGATGGCACGGTCTGGGTCACCTTCAATGGCGAGTTGTACAACTGGCCGCAGGTGAAGCCGCAACTCCTGGCGCGTGGGCATCGCCTGCGAGGCAATAGCGACACCGAGATGCTGTTGCACTTGTGGGAGGAGAAGGGCCCGGCGCTGCTCGATGACCTGCGCGGAATGTTCGCGTTCGCATTGTACGACCGCACCCAGCGCCGCCTGATGCTCGCGCGTGACCGGCTCGGCAAGAAGCCCTTGTTCTACCATGATGATGGTCGGCGCTTGGTGTTCGCCTCCGAACTCAAGAGCCTCATGCTCGACCCCTCGGTCCCGCGCGATGTCGACCCGCAGTCGATCGCGGATTTTCTCACATTCCAATATGTGCCCTCCCCGCAAAGCATCTGGAAGGGCGTCCGCAAGCTGCCGCCCGGGCACCGGCTGCTGTGTGATGCGAACGGGCCCAAGGTGGAGCGCTACTGGTCGCTGCCCGTGGAGTGCGATCCCACGCCCACTCCCGAGGAGGCCGTGGAACGCTTGCGCGAACTGCTCGCCGAGTCGGTTCGCATTCGACTCATGTCGGATGTTCCGCTGGGCGCCTTCCTCTCCGGCGGCATCGA
>JANLOU010000305.1:0-2380 GCA_031366735.1 Candidatus Eiseniibacteriota bacterium | reverse complement strand
TCCGGTGTCATGGGCATAACCAGCACGAGGCGGAGCAAATGTTCGGCGAGGAGTTCATGGAGCGAAGGCGGGCGGAGAGTCGGTCGCGCTCTGCTCAGGAGCACGTTGACACCCCCCAGCCCCCCTCCTAGCCTGCCTGCCTACATCTTTCCAGGGCCGCTGGCCCCGGGTGCCCGGCCATGGGGGTCGAGCCAGACAGAGATGAGGAGAGCCATGAAGACTCTTCGTATCGCACTCGCAGTGGCTGCCATGCTGTCGCTGGCCACGAGCGCATTCGCACTGGGCAAAGGTGCCTCGACCTTCTCGATCCAGATCGGGAGTGGCACGGCGGATCTGGTCGCGCCGGGCGGGCCGGGCTACATCACCTCATTCGCGGTCTCGGAGCTGGAGCCCAAGCTCGAGTTCACGCATATGCTCCGCGAGGACTATGCGTTCAACCTGAGCGCCGGGATCGGCACCTTCTCCGAGAAGGACAAGCCCGGTACCGCGGCTTCCCCGGGTGCCCCGGATCAGAAGACCACCGTCTCCTCGTTCTTCGTCCGCGTGGGTGGCGACCGGGTGGTGAACATCGGCGACCGCACCACGCTCTACTTCGGCCCCGGCCTGGAATACTGGAGCGGGAAGTACAAGTACGAGGCGGGCACATTCAGCGAGGAGTCCGAGCCCACCATGCGCGTCAGCCTTGCTGGCCGCATCGGCGGCACGATGATGCTGGGCGAGTCGTGGGGGTTCACCATGAACGCCAACCACCGGATCGGGATCGCATCCGCCGATTGGAACGGTGCCAAGGCCAACTGGACCCCGACCAGCACCGGGGCTTCCGGCGGTCTGTTGTTCGTCTTCGGCGGCAACTGATCCCGGCACTGGCTTCGACTTGGCGCTCCGGGCCGTTCGGTTCGGAGCGTCAAGCGTGAGGAGAGCGTGATGCGAACTGCGGTCTGCGCGATGCTGGTGGCGACGGCGCTCTGCGCACTGCGACCGAGCGCTGCGTGCGCACAGCCTGCGCTCCCTCCTGCTGGGCCCGCGCCCGCGGCTGCCGACACCTCGCATTTCCTGCCGCGCTGGCTCCACCCGGTCTACTCGCTCGGCATTGGCTGGATCCAGCGGCCGCTCCAGACGCGCCAACGCTATGAGGCGGGCTTCGGGGGGTACGCTGGCGTCGAGGTGCAGCCGGCCGGGCGCATCGGGCTGCGCGTTTCGGGGGAGTACCAGATGCTCCCGGCGAACGCACAGGGCACCATCGTGCAGACGGTCATCGTGGATGGGGATGGAACCACGGTGGCCGATACGCTCGCGTTCGACTATGGCGGCACGGGCTGGACGCTGGGCGCGCGGGGCGAACTGACGCTGAATCCCGTCGGTCGGCTGTGGCTGCAGGGCGGCGCAGGCTACGCGTATTTCAATGCGGGCATTCAGAACGAGCGGTCGGTCTCGAGCGGCTATGTGTTGAATATCAAGGCGCCGGGCACCAATGGCGCGGGCTGGCTTTGGAGCACGACGCTACGGTACGACATCGACCCCGCGCCGCAAGCGCCGCTCTCGCTTGAACTGCGCTGGCAGGCGCTTGACCGCGAGCAGGACCGCCTGCAGATGTGGCGGGTTGGCGTGGGGTACCGCGGCCGTTGATCGACTTGGCACCGACCGTCGCGGTCAGTGCGCCTTGGTGCGGATCTCCTCGAGCACTCGCTCGATGAACGCCTCGCGCGGCATGGTTCCCAGATCGCCCTGACCCTTGCGACGCGGTGCGCAGGTGCCTGCCTCTGCATCGCGCGGACCCACCACGAGCATGTAGGGAATCTTGGTCATCTCGGCGTCACGGATCTTGGCGCCCAACTTCTCGTCGCGGGTGTCGACCTCGACGCGGATGTTGACTTCCTTGAGCATCGCGGCCGTCGCCTGTGCGTACTCGAACGCCTTGGGGTGCACCGGCAGCACGATCACCTGCGTCGGCGCCACCCACACCGGGAACTCGCCGCCGGTGTGTTCGATGAAGATGCCGACGAAGCGCTCGAGCGATCCATACAGCGCTCGGTGGAGCATGATGACCTCATGGTCCTGACCATCCGGCCCGGTGTAGTACACGCCGAAGCGCTTGGGTAGATTCAGGTCCACCTGGATGGTGGGGCACTGCCAGTCGCGGCCGAGCGCATCCTTGAGCTTCACATCGATCTTGGGCGCGTAGAAGGCCCCGCCGCCCTCGTCGATCTCGTACGGCAGACCCTTGGCCTTGAGCGCCTGCTCGAGCGCGTTCGTGGCGAACTCCCACTCGGCATCTGAGCCCAGCGTGTTCTCCTTGGGCCGAGTGGCCAGATAGCACTGGTACTCATAGCCATAGGTCTTGAGCAGGTGGTCCATCAAGTCGAGCACGCCTTCGACCTCG
>JANLOU010000295.1:0-7010 GCA_031366735.1 Candidatus Eiseniibacteriota bacterium | reverse complement strand
AGGCTTGCCTCGAGCCGGTCCTCGCTCGGGGCGTTGCCCGTCAGCTTGCCCAGGAAACCCTTGCGCGAGGCGCCCACCAGCACGGGGCGTCGCAGGGGCGCGAGCAGATCCAGCGAGGCGAGCAGCGTGAGGTTGTGGGCGATCGTCTTGCCGAACCCCAGCCCGGGATCGACAGCGAGGCATTCCCTTGCCACGCCTGCCGCCTCGGCGGCCGCGCAGCGTTCGGCCAGGAACGCCGCGACTTCGCGCACCACATCCTCGTAGCACGGCTCCGCCTGCATGGTGGCGGGAGTGCCCTGCATGTGCATGAGCACCAGGCCGGCGCCGTGTTCCGCCAGCACGCGAGCCATGTCGGGGTCGCCCAGCGCCGAGATGTCATTGATCGCGTGGGCGCCCAACTCCAAGGCTCGCGCCGCGACCTTCGCGCTTCGCGTATCCACCGAGAGCACCGCACCCGGCGTTCCCGCGAGCGCTGCAAGCACGGGTGTCAGGCGGCGTATCTGCTCGTCGGCTTCGACCGCAGTGGCGCCAGGCCGCGTGCTCTCGGCACCCAGATCGAGGATGTCGGCGCCCTCCTCGAGCAAGCGGCGGGCGTGCTCGAGCGCGGCCTGCGGCGTGTGGAACCGCCCTCCGTCCGAGAACGAATCCGGAGTGACATTCACGATGCCCATGACCAGCGTGCGCTGGGTCAGATCGAAGTGCACATCGCGGCAGCGGAAGATCACTTCGCGAGCGCTTGCCTGAGACGCTGGATCTGCTGCGCGTGCCCGTGGGCGTGCGCCGCGTAGATCTCGAGCCAGCGCTCGGCGTGGTACGAGCCGCCCTCGGTGTGCCAGCCCAACTTGCGCCAGTCGGCCTCGGTCATGAGGTCGAGCAGTTGGGCCGTGGTTTCGCGAGCGGCTTGGAACGCGGCGAGCGCAGGTGCGATCGGCCTTTCCTCGTAGCGCAGCGCCAAGGCCCATTGGTCCTGATCGTAGCCTTGGATCACCGGGTGCGACTCGGCCAGCAACTTGCGCAGACGGGTGGCGCTCTGAGTCTCGCTGTCGGCCAGATGGTGCACGATCTGGGCGGCGCTCCACTTGCCCGCGATCGGGTGCGCGGTGAGGCGGTCGGCCGGAAAACCCGCGAGCGCGGCGACCACCTCGGCGTGGCCGAGTTTGTACTGCGCGATGAGCGACTGACGCTGTTCGACGGTCATGGGAGGCTGTCTCCGGGTTCGTCCGGAGGGCTCGGGCACCGCCCGTTGACCAGCCGGGGGCTGGATGCTAACACTTCCCGGTCCCATCCCTTACCCACGGTGCGCCCAGCAGGCGTCCGCGCTGGTCCTCGATCTCGCGCGTGCGCTTCATCCCGTGGTCATCGTCATCCTGCTACTGGGTCGAGGAGGAATCATCCGCATGTCCTGGTTGAAGCGTTCGCTCGTTTCCGCCGCGTTGGCACTTATCGTGGCCGCACCGGTTCACGCTCAGATTGGCGGGCGTCCCTTCGAAGTCTGGGCCGGCGCGGGTCTCAATAGTTTCGATGCGCGCGATTTCATCAAGGACAGCCCTGTCTATACCGGCGCGCTCGGCTGGCGCTGGTCCCCGGCGCTGACGCTCGAAGCCTCCTACACGGGCGCCCTCACCAAGCTCGACATCGCGGGCGAGCCCGATCACCAGTGGGTCTACGCCGCCGGTGACCTGCGCTGGAACATGCGTGAACCCTCCGAGAAGTTCACGCCTTTCCTGCTGACCGGCTTTGGCCACGGGCGGTCGTTCACCAGCGATCTGGGGCTCATCGCGCGCAAAGGCGCACCCAGCATCGGCGTGGGCACACTCGTGAACCTGTTCGGCAATCCCCGCTCCTACCTACGGCTCCAGGCGCGCGATGTCATGTTCCGCGAGGCCAGCGCGCGCGAGTTCAGCCACCACATTGCGGTGAGTGCAGGGCTCTCGTGGGTGTTCGGCGGCAAGAACAAGGATCAGGATCTGGACGGCGTGCGCAACTGGCTCGACCAGTGTCGTGACACGCCGATCGGCGCCAAGGTGGACGCCAAGGGCTGCCCGATCGATACGGACGGCGATGCCGTGTTCGATGGCATCGATAAGTGCGACGGCACCCCGCGGGGCTGCAAGGTCGACAGGAATGGCTGCATCATCGATGCCGATGGCGACGGGGTCTGCGATGGTCTGGACCTGTGCGCCGACACGCCCAAGGGTGCGAAGGTGGACGCCAAGGGTTGCCCGCTCGATACCGACGGCGATGGCGTGTTCGATGGGCTCGATACCTGCGAGAACACTCCCAAGGGCGCAGTCGTGGACGCCAAGGGTTGCCCCGTGGATACCGACGGCGATGGTGTGCCGGATGGCCTCGACCAGTGCCCGAGCACGCCGGTGGGTCTGAAGGTGGATCCGAACGGTTGCCCGATCGAGGTGAGCGAGAAGGAAACGCAGTTGCTCGATACCGGCACGATCCGCCTGCAGAACATCAACTTCGATGTGAACAAGGCAAGCATCAAGCCCGAGAGCTTCCCGATTCTGGATGAGGTCGCGATGATTCTGCTGCAGTACCCCAATCTCACGCTCGAGATCGGCGGCCACACGGACAACTCGGGCAAGAAGGACATGAACATGAAACTGTCCGGGGCTCGGGCCAAGTCGGTGTTGGGCTACCTGATGCAGAAGTACCCGACACTCGACAGTTCCAAGTTCACCGTCATGGGCTACGGGCCAACGGTCCCGCTGGCGCCGAACTCCACGGCTCTGGGCAAGGCCAAGAACCGCCGCGTCGAGTTCAAGGTCACCAACCCCGAAGTGCTCAAGATCGAGCGCGAGAAGCGGCACTTCCTCAACAAGAACGAAAGCGCCCCGGCGGACTCGACGAAGAAGTAAGCCGGCGCGGTTGGATCACACAAGTGCAGCCCCGGGGCCGAGTGGCTCTGGGGCTGCGGTTGTGCTGGGCATGTGACGGAGTCTCTTCCCGCATGCGATATTGGATTCCATGAGCACTCAGAAATCGGAGCTGCCAGGATTGCCGGATTCGACGCAACGTTCCGCACCGCCGATTGGCCCCTTCGGGCTGGCTCGGCTGCTGGTGCTTGCGGCGGTGGCAGTTTTCTTCGCTCCGACTTTGAATATTCCATTCATCGGGGATGACTACATCTTCCTCGATAAGACCCGGCTCGCTGGATTCGTCGAGCTCTGGTCGCGGACCAACACGGATTTTGGATGGTATCGACCCTGGTCCCGCGAGTTCTACTTCTGGGTGATCCAACATCTGGCGGGGGCGAACCCGGTGGCATTCCGTACTGCGAATGTCGCGCTCTGGGTGGCCTCGATCTTCCTCTTCAGCGAAGTCGTGCGCAGGATTTCGAGTACCCGCATTGCCGTGGTCGTGCTCGTCGGTGTCGCGACGCTGGGGTTGTGGGGCGCTCCGCTGCTCTGGATCTCTGGTAGCCAGGATCTCTGGATGTTCTTCTTCGTGAGCGTCGCACTCTGGTGTGTCGTGACAGGGAGGAATCACTGGGCGCTGTTGGCCTATGTGGGCGCGCTCCTGAGCAAGGAGACCTCCGCAGTCTTCCCGCTCTTCGCGATTGCGCTCTGGAAGTTCTCGCAGAAGCGCCGTCTACGAAGCGTTGCCGTGCGGGCAGTGCCGTTCGCGATCGTCACGGGTGCGTGGTTCGTCTTCCACCCCATGCTCCTACGGCGGCTCATGGACGCCGGGAACCCCGCGCCGGGGACGGAGCTCCCACTCCCGGCATGGCAGGTGGTCATCAAGACCGGGCTCGCCGTGCTGAATGCCGACCAACTCGGGGACGCGTTCATGCCCACGCCGGGCATTGTGCTCGCAACGAGTATCGGTGGGTTGCTGCTGGCCGTGGCGATGTGGCTTGCCACGAGCGGTGCGCCACCCTTGGCCGGAAAGGATGAGCGGCGCTCCCTGATGTGGGTCGGAGGTTGTTGGGCAGCGGCCGGCTGGTTGCCTCTCTTCCTGCCCTCGATCAGCTGGCACGCCTACTACGGCTGCCTCGGTGCGACGGGCGCGTGGGTCCTGCTTGCGGCGTGGCTGGGCGGTAGCCGAAGGCTCATGATGGGAGTTGTCGTGCTCGTGGGAACGCTCAGGATCTTCAACTCCTCCTCGAGGGCATGGGACTGGGGGAGCGAGTGGTATCAGCGTCGCGCCGGCTTGATGCTCGGCTCGATTCAGGCACAACTCATGAATCGGTATCCATCGTTGCCGCCGAACTCGCGCGTCTACTTCGGCAGCATCCCCAACAATATCGGGCTGATTGCCGGTAACAGCCCCGCCCTGCGGGTGTGGTACCGCGACAGCACGCTGAAGGCGGGTTTCTACTCCTACTACCGGCCCCGTACGAGCACTGAGCCCGCGGGGCGGGACCTGTTCTTCCATTTTGACTCGACGCGAGGATTGCAGGAGATCTTTCCGGGCCCTGAAGATGTGAGGCGAGCGGTGCAGTTGGACCCGGACTGGGAAGCCAATCACCTGGCCCTCGCGAACATGTTCTTGCGAGCTGGGGACCCAGCGCGTGCCGCCGAAGAGATCGAGAAGGTCGCGCAACTGCCGGGTCGGCCGGAGGCGTTCGCCTACGCGGCGCTCTGTCATGAAGTCGCGGGGGATTCTTCACGCGCGCACCGACTCTTCCTGATTGCGGCCGAGCAGATGGGCGGCACCCAACAACAATTCACGGATTGGGTCGCGATAACCCGCCGGGGAATGCCTCGCCCGGGCCAGTGAGCTTGTTCGTGTTGGACAGGGGGGGAATGGTCGAGTCCCAGCCTGCGGCACCTGGGGCGACTTGTTCAGGGACGGTCGAAATGACTGGTTCCGGAACCATTGGATGCAACGCAACGCTGGCATCCCCCGCCTGCGCCCCTGCTCAGGTCTTCTGCTTCTTCTTCTCGGCCGCCGGGAACAGGACGTTGTTCAAGATCAATCGATATCCCGGTGAGTGCGGGAACTGGTCCAGCTTCGTTTCGGGGTCGCCCACCATGTGCTGGTAGTCCTCGGGATCGTGGCCGCCGTAGAAAGTGAAGGTGCCGCGCCCGAACTGGCCATGCAGGTATTTCACCTCGTCCGTGCCCTCGACCTCGCCCAGCACCATCACGCCTGGCTTGATGCGGTTGCGGCGGAAGCCGGTGCTCTGGCCGAGGAACTCGGGGACGGCGTTCACATGGTTCTGCGTGAGCATGCTGGGTACGGGGTCGTTCTTGGCGCTGAAGTCGAACAGCGTGAACACGGTGTTGGGTCCGCGCTGCGATGCGTCGAGCGTGATGTCGATGTCCGAGAACCGATATGCGATGGGGTCGAGTTCCAAGCGGAAGTCCGTGAACGCCAGCGTGCGTGAGAAGTCGAGCCTGCGTTGCGCACCGAAGTCGGCCGGGTCGCCGTCGTAGATCACATCGGCGATATCCAAGCCCTGCGCCGCCAATGCGATGTCGTAGGTGTCGGTGGCCGAGCACATCGCGAACATGAATCCGCCGCGCGCGACGAAGTCCTTGATGGTCACCGCCACGGCGCCCTTCAACTGCGAGACCTTGGCGAACCCCAGCTTCGCGGCCATGGCGCTCTGCACCCGTTCCTCTTCCTGGTACCACGGAAAAGTGTGGTAGGCCGCCCAGAACTTGCCGTGTTGGCCGGTGAAGTCCTCGTGGTGCAGGTGCAACCAATCGTATTTGGCGAGCTCCCCGCGCAGCACTTCCTCGTCCCAGACTTTCTCATAGGGGATGTCGGCGTATTGCAGCGCCATGGTCACCGCGTCGTCCCAGGGCGGGGCATTGGGCGGGATGTAGACGGCCACCCTCGGCGCCTTCTCCAACTTGACCACATCCATGTTCTCGTCCGCGATCGTGGCGCGGATGGCCGCCTCGCTCGAGCCACTCACCGCCTCGGTCGAGACGCCCCGGATGTTCGCTTCTCGCTCGGTCGCGGCATCATCGGGCAGCAGGAAAGAACCGCCCCGGTAGTTGAGCAGCCACTCGGCCTGCACGCCCTTGGTGAGCGCCCAGTAGGTGAGGCCATATGCCTTCAGATGATTGGTCTGCGAATCATCCATGGGCACCAGCAACTTGGCGTGCGCGCTGCCGGCCAGGAGAAGCAATGCGAGTGCGCCGCCCGCTACGAGCGGGAATGCCTCGACCACCTCGGCGTGCGAGCGTTCTGGCGTGGGCGCGTTCGGTGGCGGGGTTCTGGGTTTGTCGGGGCCGCCGAATCGGAACACCTTCACGCCCTTGCGCGCGCCGGGAAGGAAGATCATGGCAACCATCAGCGTGAGCATGGCGATAAGAGACACCACCACCACGCCGACCACGGTGAGCACGCCCGCGACCGCCGTCAATGGATTCAGCCCGCGCGGCCGCAGGCCCCGGTTTCCCCTCAGATGTTGCATCACCCTCGATTCCTCATGAGCGTCGCGCCTTGCGCAGTTGTTCCACGCGGCGGCGCACTTCGGGAGCATTCCAAGCCTTGGGGTAGCGCGCCAGGCACTCCTCGTATTGCGCCAGGGCGTTGTTGGCATCGCCCAGAGCGAGATACGCGTCGCCGGCGCGCTGGCGCGCCCGCGGGGCGAGTCGGTCGTCCGGCAGCGAGTCGGCAATTGCCAGTAAGGGCCCCAGCGCGCCGCGTGCGTCGCGCGCATCCATCCGCAGTTCCGCCAGTTCGAGCGCGGTGTGCGCCCCAAGCGGGCCAAAGCGCGGCGTCGTGCGGTAGAGCGAATCGGCCAGCGCCTGCGCTCGGACCGACTGGCCGCGCCAGCGTTCCCATTCGATTCGACCCAGGACGCGCACCGCCGGGGAAGTGGGGGCCTCCTCAAGCAGGTACAGACGATCGAACGCCGCGCCGGCCTGCGGGTGCCGTGGATCCTGGGTGACCCGTCCGTAGTTGGCGAGCGCGGAATCGATGGCGCCGCTGAAGAACTGGGCTTCGGCCAAAGAGAAGCGCGCGGGCGACCAGTGGGCGGCAAGCGAATCGAGCGATGCAACGACCTGCGCCGATGCCTGCTCGCGCAGGTCGCC
>JANLOU010000276.1:0-30586 GCA_031366735.1 Candidatus Eiseniibacteriota bacterium | reverse complement strand
CTCGCATGTCATGGATGCGCTGCGCACCGAGGAGGCCTGGGGCGTGCTCCACCGGCTGGTGGTGGAATCGCTGGCGGTCTGCGAGACCTCCTGGTTCCGTGACCTGCACACTTGGGACGCGCTGCGAACCCTGTGGATCCCTGAACTACTGCAACGCCGCGCCGCGACGCGCGAACTTCGCATCTGGAGTGCGGCGTGCGCGAGTGGGCAGGAGCCCTATAGCCTGGCGATGATGCTGCGCGAGCACTTCCCGGCGCTGTTCGAGTGGAAGGTCACGCTCCTGGCGACCGATTTCAGCACCACGATGTTGCGCCGCGCGCGCGATGGCGAGTACAGCCAGATCGAGATGAATCGCGGTCTGGCGGCGCCACTGCTTGTGCGCTACTTCCGCAAGGATCGCAATGAGTGGCGCATTCGGGACGATGTGCGCGCCATGGTCGAGTTCCGCGAACTGAACCTCACCGGCCCGTGGCCGATACTGCCCCCGGTCGATCTCGTGCTCATGCGGAATGTGTTGATCTACTTCGACACCTCCACGCGCCGACGCGTATTGCGCCAGTTGCACGGCGCGCTCGCGCCCGATGGGGGGCTGGTGCTGGGAGGTGGCGAGACCACGCTCACCATGGATGATTCCTTCGAACCCATGAATCAGGGCAGGACGGTCATCCACCGCCCGCGCCCGAAAACCCTCGAGGAGGCGAACCGATGGAAAGCCGCGTGATTCCGATTCAGGACTGGCTCGACACCTTCCGGGGTGCGGCCGACGACTTCGCGCAGGGATCCCGGCGCTTCGAGAACAAGCCCACTCCCGCCAAGGACACGGGCGAACGCCCTGGCGCTTACATCGCGATCCTGAGCGAGTCGGAAAGCATCCACCTGGGCCTGTGCATGTCCTCTCAGGAATGCTACCTGTTGGCCCGCGCGTTGCTGGGAATGGGCTCGCACGACACCTTGTCGGAGAAGGATATGGTCGATGGCGTGAGCGAAGTGATGAACATCGTGGCCGGTAAAGTGAAGTCCAGGATGGCCAGTCGCGGCGAGACGCTGCGCCTGGGGCTGCCCATGTTCATCCCACGACCGATCACGCCGGCGGGCGACATGGAAACGGCCACCGTCGAACTGTCGCTCGGGCCCGTCACCTGCCGGCTCACGGTGTACCGCCGCGGATTGGCGGGGCGCGCGGCGGCCTGAGGCCGGGAACGCCAAGCGTAAGGCCCGCGCAACCGCCGTGCTTTCCGCCACATCGACATTGCGGAATCGCGATTCCCGCTCAAGTTGGCGGGGGCCACCTGCCGATGCACACCGTGGCAGGCATCCGACTCCCGGCTTCTGGCCCCTCAGCCATAGCGTCGGGTGACACATCTCGCTTCCGCTTCTCTGATCCGCCGGTGCCTCGCCTAGGAACGGTGAACGTGGGCGCAGTCCGCGTCGACGCGAACCGATTGTGTCCGTCCGCTTCATCGGACCCACCAGGGAGGTTTCGGCGATGCATCGCATCATCCAGCGCACCCTTGCGTGCGCATTCGTGACCGTGGCGTTTCTTGCTCCGGTACTGGCGTATGCCGACGGCGATGTCCATGTCACGCTCCAAGCGGCTCGCGTGACCATGACGAACAACCGTGAAGTCCTCGCCTCGGCCGCACAGGCCAAGCCCGGCGAGATCCTCGAATACCGTGCCGTCTACACGAATGATGGGAAGCGTGCCGTGCGCCAGTTGTTGGCCACGCTGCCGATCCCGGCCGGTGTCGAGTACCTGCCCCGCACCGCGGCTCCCACGGTGGTGTTCGCGAGCCTCGACGGCGTTTCGTATGCCGCCGTTCCGCTCACACGCAAGGAACGCACGGCGGACGGGCGCGAAGTGATTCGCGAGATTCCCGCGTCGCAGTACCGCTTCCTGCGTTGGGCCGTTGGCACGCTGGCCGCGAAGCAGGCCTGCACGGTGACGGCGCGCGTGCGCGTCACGCCGATCGCGGTGGCTGCGAACACCCGCTAGAGCGTCGCCGCTCTCGCCGACCTCCATCGAAACCGCCGGGTCCCGTCATGGCCTTTCCGGCCCTGACATCGGACGCGCGCGACTCCATGAGCAATCGTCACGTCCACACCAAACCCTCGGAGTGTGAACATGAACGCCGCGAAGCTTGCTGGCATCCGCCAGCGCCTCCTGTCCCCGCTCACGACCGGCATTGCCGTCGCGTGCGCGGTCCTGACGCTCACCGGTACGGTGACGCCAGCTCATGCCGCGCCGCCGGCCGGCACGCCCATCGGCAATCGCGCGACGGCGACCTATACCGACGCCGCCTCGAACAGCTACACCATCACTTCGAATCCGGTGACCACCATCGTGCAGCAGGTGGCGAGCTTCACGCTCACCGCCGACGGTGCGCGCACGGCTGCCCCGGGTGGCCAGGCCTCGTTCCCGCACATCCTGACGAACGTGGGTAACGGCGCCGACACATTCCCGCTCACGCTGGCGAATCTGGCGGGTGACAACTTCGACCTCACGGGCCTCGCCATCTACATCGACGCGAATGGCAATGGCGTTCCGGACAACTTCACGCCGGTGCTCGTCACGCCGTCGCTCGCTCCGGGCGCGGCGTACCGCTTCGTCGTGGTCGGATCCGTCCCCGGCACGCAAGTGGGCGGCGACCTCTCGCGCGTGCGGATCTCGGCGCTCAGCAGCTTCGACAACACCCAGACCGCGTTCAACACGGATGTCGTCACGGTCACGGGCAACGCGGTGCTCAGCGTGACCAAGGGCATCGATCAGTCGAACGGCGCCTCGCCGAGCGGCCCGCGGACCTACACCATCAGCTATACCAACTCGGGTAATGCCGCCGCGAGCGCGCTGCGCATCACGGACGTCATCCCAGCCGGCATGACCTATGTGCCGGGCAGTGCACGCTGGAGCGCAACGGGCGCCGGCACGCCGCTGACCGATGCCGACAGCACCGATGCGCAGGGCATCAACCCGAACACCGTGCGGTTCGACTACAACATCGCCACGGCGGGTGCGGTCACCGCGCAGATCAATAACATCCCTTCTGGCCAGTCGGGCAGCCTCACCTTCCAAGTGAATGTCTCGGCCGCGCTCGCGCCGCAGACAATCAACAACTCAGCGCGTTATGCCTACAACGACGGCGCCGGCAATGTGGGACCGTTCTTCACCAACCTGGCGCCATTCACGGTGAATCAGGCGGTGACGTTCTCCTTCACGGGCCAGACCATCGCCAGCGCGCTGCAGGGTTCGACGGTGACCTTCACGAACCAGCTCGTGAACACGGGCAATGGCTCGGATGTGTTCGATATCGCCGTGAACACGCTGACGGCCACTTTCCCGGCGGGTTGGACCTACCAGCTCTACCAGAGCAACGGTGTCGCATTGCTGAACGACACCAATGCCAACGGGATCCCGGACACGGGTCCACTCGCCTCGGGTGCCTCGTACAGCGTGATCCTCAAGGTGACGCTGCCGACCGGTGCCACCGGCGGGCCGTACTCCGTCGATAAGGTCGCCACCTCGGTCTCCAACCCGGGCGTGTCGCGCACCGCGACGGATGTGCTCACGCTGATCACCGCGAACACGGTCGACCTCACGAACAACACGCCGCTACCGGGTGCCCCGGGCGCGGGTGCAGGTCCTGAGGCCATCGCCGTGATCCGCAATACCACCAACCCCGGAACCACCACGCGCTTCACGCTCGTCGTGAACAACACCAGCGCTCAGGCGGATAACTTCGCGATGACAGCGAGCACGGACAACACGTTTGGCGCGCTGTCGTTGCCGGCGGGCTGGACGGTCACCTTCCGCGACGCGGCCAACTCGGTCATCACTTCGACCGGGGCGATCGCTGCGGGCGGCAACTCGCTCGTGTACGCCGATGTGTTCGTGGCCAATGGCACTCCCGCCGGCGATGTGGCGCTGTACTTCCGCGCTCGTTCGGCTGTGTCGGGCTCTGCGGACCGCATCCACGATGCGGTAGGTGTGAATGTCGTGCGCTCGCTCGCACTCGTGCCGAACAACTCGGCCCAGGTGATTCCCGGCGGGTTCGTGGTGTATGCCCACCTGCTGTCGAACACGGGCAATGTCACGGAAGGCAACGCCGTCGGCAGCTTCATCGCCATCTCGCGTGCCGATGATCAGGCGGGTTGGAGTTCGGCTGTGTACTGGGACGCGAACGGCAGTGGTGTCTACGATGTCGGCGATGCGCCGCTCTCGGATCTGTCCGCCGCGGGTGGACTCGCACCGGGCGCCAGTGTGCGCTTGTTCGTGCAGGTGTTCTCACCGGCCGGCGCCCCGCTGGGCCAGCTGAACACCACGACGATCTCGGCCACGACCTCGAACGTCGCCTTCACCAATCCGGTGCCGGCGCTGGTTCAGGCCACCGATGGGACGACGGTCATCAACGGGCAGCTCACGATCAGCAAGCGGCAGGCGCTGGACGGGGACTGCAACGGCATCGAGGACGCGGCCTTCACTTCGCTGAACCTCACGACCGGCGCGATTCCGGGGGCTTGCATCCGTTACGAAATCACCGTCACGAACATCGGCTCCACGCCGGTGACCGCGGTGGTGATCAATGACGCGACGCCGGCCAACACGACCTCGTCGAACTTGGTCTCCGCTTCGACCTCGGTGGGCACCATCACGGTGCCGGCCAACGGGTCGGCGGGTGTGGTCACGGCCAACATCGGCGTGCTCGGACCCGGCCAGTCCGCGGTCATCCGCTTCAACGTCCGGATCGACTACCCCTGATGAACCTGCGAGGCGGGAGCCTGCACGGCTCCCGCCTCGAGCAGGGACCGCGGCCCATCGGCGCGGGAACGCACTGCTGAACCGCGACGTCGCGGATGGGCCGGGACCCTGGCCTGGCTCCCGCGGCGCTCGCGATTCCCCAAAGGGACGGCACGGATGCACAAGCGGACGGCGAAGTCTCGGCGTCTCCCCGCCATGCTCATGACTTCGGTCATGGGACTGGCGGGTCTTGTGCTGACCGGACGATCTTTTGCAGCCCCCCCGGCAGGAACTCCGATCGTGAACACCGCGGGCGCGACCGCCATGCTCCCATTGGGCGCTGGCGCGATCACGCTCACGAGCAACACCGTGAGCGCGATCGTGCAATCCACACTGGGGCTATCGCTCACCCCCGAACGCTACGCGCAGGTCATGCCCGGCGCCTCGGTGCGACTGCGCCACACGCTCACCAACCTTGGTAATAGTCCGGCCGAGATCCGACTGACGGCTGCGAATCTGGCAGGCGACGGCTTCGATGTCAGCGGCTTTACGCTCACGCACGACCGCGATGGCGACGGCGCCCTTGGCGCACTCGACACCCCGATCGCCAATGGCGGCACGCTCACACTGGCGGGCGGCGCCACCGCGGAACTCCTGCTCGACCTGGCCGTCCCGATCACCGCGCCAAGCCTGTCGCGCGCGCGACTGACGCTGACGGCGGATCGCCTCGATGGTGGCGGGTCGAGCAGCGTTCGCGATTCGCTCGGTACGCTGCTCCTGCCGGGCGGCCCGAATCTGGGATTCTACGCCTCGGACACCTACGGCACTCCCACGAGCATCACCGCGCTCGGGGCGCCGTTGTATGTGCAAGCGAACGCGCCGCAGTGCAACCGTGATTTCACACAGCCCGATACCGTGCTGGTCACAATCCATTCGCTCCTGACCGGCGACGCCGACAGCTTCGCGGCGGTGGAGACGGGCGCCAGCACGGGCGTCTTCCGCATCCTGCCCGGTGCGCCAACCACCAGCGCGCTCACCACTGCGGCGCAGAACTACGACGGCGTCGTCACGCAACTGCGCGGGGATCAACTGACCGCGGTGCTCGCGGGTTGCGGCGCGACCGAGACGCGTGCCAATGCCTGGGTCGAATCTCAGGGCGTGGTGTTCGATGCTCGCAGCGACGCTCCGGTGGCGGGCGCGCGCGTGCAGTTGATCGACCTGACTGGCGCCGGTAATGGCGGCCAACCCGGAGCGCTGGCCCGCGTGCTCGATTCGGACGGGGTCACGCCCGCCCCGGCCGAAGTGTTCACCGCAACCGATGGCGGATTCCGCTTCCCGCTCGTGCCCCCGAGCAGCTATCGCGTGGTGGTGACGCCAGTCGCACCCTATCGCTTCCCCTCGCTCGTCCCGTTCGCGCAACTGCCCGCAGGCCACCTGCTGGATGCCGCGGCGAGCTACGGCGGACCGTTCGTGCTCACCGACCCGCTGTCCCCCGTGCGACTCGACATCCCCGTGGATGACCTTTCGCCCGTGGCCCTGTTCGCCGAGAAACGCGCCTCGCGCTCCAGCGCCGAAGTGGGCGACCTGCTCGATTACGAAGTCCGTCTGGCGAACCGTTCCGACAGCACGCTCGCGCCGGTCCGCATGCGCGACGCCCTGCCCGCGGGCTTCGCCTATGTGTCCGGCACCGCACGCCGCGACGGGGCGGCGTTGACGGATCCCACAGGCGCAGGGCCCGCGCTCACCTTTGCGCTCGGCGCGCTGGCGCCGCGCAGCGATGTGCGCATCACCTATCGCGTTCGGATCACGCCCGGAGCCCCCGAGGGAGTGGCGATCAATACCGCGTGGGCCGAGGCCGGCAACGCACGCTCCAACGATGCCACCGCGCGCGTGGAGGTGCGCGGCGACGCCTTCGCCACCGAGGGCTCGATCGTCGGAAGCGTGACGCTCGCCGCCGGGACGAGCGGGCGGGCTGCGGATGGCTTCGCCTCGGCTGGCACGCTTGGACTCGCGGGCGTACGGCTGTATCTGGACGACGGCAGTTACGCAGTGACCGACGAGCATGGCCGCTACAGCTTCGCCGGCATCACCCCGCGCACCCACGCCCTCAAGATCGACGCCACGACGCTGCCTCCCATGACGCACCCTGTCGTCACCGACCGGCGTGACGGGCAGCGCGCAGGGTTGCGCTTCATCGACTGCTCGCGCGGGGAGCTGATGCGCGCGGACTTCGCTGTGGCGGGCGACACCACTTCGCTGCGCGAGGCCGGCGAGCGTCGTGCCGCGGCGCACACCCGCGACGAGCGCAACCACGCACTGGCCCGCGCCGCCGACCCGCGCGACCCAGCCCCGTTGGGCGACCCGCGCTCGTTGCCAGCCGCTCGCATCCTGACGGGCGAAGGCGCGCTGCCCGTCGCCGATCCGCGCATCGACGCGCAACCGGCTTCGGCCAGCGCCGACGCACCGGTTGCGGTCACCCTCGATCGGCTCATGGATACACTCGACTCGGACCTGGGCTTCGTCGGGCTGGCGGATCTGGACACCGTGACCTCGAACCAGATCGCGGTGCGCGTCAAGGGTCGGCTCGGCACCACGCTGGCGCTGCGCGTCAACGGTCGCACCTTGCCCGAATCGCGCGTCGGGCAGCGTCTGAGCGCGCCGCGCGCTGGACTCGAGGCCTGGGAGTATGTCGGCGTCACTTTGCGCCCCGGGCTCAATGTGCTCGAGGTCGCGCCACCCCGTTCGGTCGGGCGCGTGGCCCTGCGGCTCGTGGCTCCGGGACCCTTTGCTCGGCTCGATCTGTTGGCGCCGCGCAGCACGCGTGCCGATGGCCGCGCGATCGCCTCACTTTTGTTGCGGGTGACCGATGCTGCGGGCGTGCCGGTGGGAGCGCGCACACTTGTCACGCTGGAGAGTTCGCTGGGTCGCCTCGCATCCGAGGACCTCGATCCTGCCACGCCCGGCGTGCAGGTTGCGGTCGAGGACGGCGCGCTTCGCGTGGGGCTCATCTCGCCGGAGCAACCGGGGGCTGCCCATGTCACCGCGGTCAGCGGCGAGACCCGCACCATGGTGAATGTGCAGTTCGTTCCCGATCTGCGACCGCTGCTTGCGGTGGGCGCGCTCGAGGGCGTGCTGTCCATGCAGAACCTGTCCCGACGCGGCGGCGCCGTGCGCGGCATTCCGCGTGCGGGGTTCGAAGCGCCGATCTCGCAGTTCCTGTCGCAGCGCGTCGATGGCCGGGCCAGCGCCGCCGCCCACGGCGCCTTCTTCATGAAGGGCCGCGTGCGGGACGACATGCAACTCACGCTCGGCTACGACTCCGACCGCGACGCCGCAGCGCGGCTGTTCCGCGACCAACAGCCCGACCGCGGCTACCCGGTGTTCGGCGACGCCGCGGTTCGGGGCTATGACGCGCAGTCTGCAGGCCACCTGTATGCGCGCCTCGAACGACGCGACGCGACGCTGGGCTACGGCGATTTCACCACCAGCGCCTCGGGTCGGTCCCTGGCGAACTTCGGCCGCAGCCTGACCGGGGCGGAAGCCCGTTGGAGCGCCGACGGCAATACGCTGCGCGCGTTCTCGAGCCGCACGCGCACCACACGCGCTGTCGAGGAGTTCCGCGGCCAGGGCATCTCGGGCCCGTATGCGCTTGGGCGTGCGCCGTTCGTGGAGAACAGCGAGCGCGTCGAGATCCTCGTGCGCGACCGCAGCCAGCCCGCACTGGTGATCAGCACGCGCACGCAGCAGCGCTTCACCGACTATGAAGTCGAGTCACTCACCGGGCGCTTGCTGTTCCGATTCCCGATCCCGAGCGTCACGGCCGAGCTGGATCCGGTCTCGATCCGCGTCACCTACGAAACCGAAACCGGCGGCGAGCCCGTCTGGGTTCAGGGCGCGGATGCGCGGCTGCGGGTGAATCCCCGACTCGAGCTCGGCGGCACTTATGTGGACGACCACGATGTCTCGCAACCGCTCGAACTGCGCGGCGCCGTGGCCTCCGCCCACCTGGGACCCCGCACGCTGTTGGAACTCGAATGGGCGGCGACGCGACGGTTCGAACGGGCAGGCGATGCCACCCGCCTCGAGTTCACCCATGAGGATGCGCGCATCCAGAGCCGCGTCTGGGGCGCGGCGGCGGCGCGGGCATTCGACAATCCGTCCGCCGGGCTCACCGGAGGGCGCAGCGAAGCGGGCGGACGCATCACGCTTCGCCTGGCCGAACGCACGCGCATCAACGCCGAGATGCTGTTCAGCGCGGATGCGCTGGGACAGGAGAAACGCCAAGGCTTCCTGCTGGCGTTGGATCGGCAACTGTCGAGCGCCTGGCGCGGCGAACTGGGCACGCGTTGGGCCGATGGATCGTCGCGCGCTCGCGCGAACGAAACGGCCACGGCTTCCTTGCGCGCCAAACTCAGCGGGCAATGGCCGCGGCATCCGGAATGGAGTGGATACGGTGAGTACGAGCAGGACACGCGCGAGTTCCAGCGGCGGCTGGCGGCGACGGGGGGCGAGTACCGCTTCACCAAGCGGGGCCGCTTGTACGCGCGGCACGAACTGGCCTCGACACTCACGAGCGCGTGGGCGCTGAGCGGGTCGCAACGCCAACTGGCAACCGTGCTTGGAGTGGATGCCGACCTCGCGACCGATGCGCATGTCTTCAGTGAGTACCGGATGAACGACGCGATCGCAGGGCGCGAGGCGCAGGCTGCCGTGGGGCTGCGCAACGCCTGGCGTCTGGCGAGCGGCATGCGTGTCGGCGGTTCGTTCGAGCGCGTGAACCCATTGGCGGGCGCCGGTCTCGCAGCAGGCCCCACCACGGCGCTCACGGGAAGCGTGGACTTCGGGGACGACCCGGTATGGAAGGGCAGCGCGCGCGCCGAAGTCCGCACGAGTCGCGCCAGTGATCAGTTCCTACAGACGATGGCGGCCGCCGTGAAACTCGATTCCGTGTGGACCGCGCTCGGCCGCCACCAGTTGTTCGTGGCCCGCGAGCATGTGGGCGGCAGTCAGGCACGGGAACGACTGGGCTTGGCCTTCGCCTACCGGCCCGACGGCGATGCATGGGACGCACTCGGGCGTTGGGAGCTGCGCTACGACCGCACTGCCGGACCGGTGCGCACTCGGCGCGTCAGCAACATCGTGGGGTTCTCCGGCACTGGGCAGGTCGCACGCGCCACCCGTACCTCGCTCTCGTGGGCCGGCAAGATCACGCGCGACCAGTCGGCCGGACTCCTCAGCGCAGGCGGCGCCCAATGGGTGCAGGCTCGAGTGACGCGCGACCTGGCGCAGGGTTGGGACGCGTCCCTCACGACCAGCGCATTGATGGGTCGGCGCCTCTCGCAGCGTCAGGCGGGACTCGGGGTCGAACTGGGGCGGCAGCTGCCGGGAGATGTCTGGGTCTCGTTCGGCTTCAACCGCTTTGGTTACCACGATGACGAACTGACCGAAAGCGAGTGGACGCGCGAGGGCGGCTTCGTGCGCCTGCGCGCGAAGTTCGATGAGGCCCTGTTCCAGCGCCGACGCGAGGTGCAGCCATGAGCCGGGGCGACATGCGTTCGGCCAGGATCGGCGTGGTCGCGGCGTTCGCGCTGTTGCTCTCGACCGCAGCGCCCGTCCGCGCGCAGATCGTGCGCAGCTTCACGCCCCGCATCAGTGCGAATCAGTCCGGCGATATCACTTTGATCGGCAACACCCTCATGTCGTGCAGCGGCAACGGCCAGTGCCCGAATGGTCGCAATGGCACCGGCGGCAGCATCAACGACAACGACTTCACCATGCAGTATGTGGACATCGATGGCGATGCCTCGACCTTCTCCTCCAGTACGGCGGACCTGGCGCTGCCGCCGGGCGCCACCGTGACATGGGCCGGGCTGTACTGGGGCGGCGAGTCGGCGAACGCGCTGCGTAACACCTGTCGTTTCGGGACGCCGGTGGCGGCGTACACGACCCTCACTGCGACCCAGTTGGACCTGACCGGCACCACCGACTACATGGGGTTCCGGGATGTGACCGCGCTGGTGCAGGCCGGCTTGAATGGCACCTACCGCGTGGCGAATGTGTATTCCACCCCCGGCGCGGCCGACAAGCATGCTGGCTGGTCACTGGTGGTGCTGTATCGCGACGCCACCCAATCTCCGCGCAATCTGGTCGTGTTCGATGGATTCGGCGCGGTCAGCACCACCACGAACATCAACATGACCGTGAGTGGTTTCCTGACCCCGCCTGCCGGGGCGGTGAGCACGCGCCTGGGCGTGGTCGCGTTCGAGGGCGACCTTGGCTACACGGGCGATGCGTTCCAGTTGAACGGCACCTCGCTCACCGACGCCCGCAACCCCGCGGACAACTTCTTCAACTCGACCATCTCGGCGCTTGGAGCCCACATCACCACGAAGAATCCCAACTATATCAATCAGCTTGGCTTCGACATCGACCTGGTCAGCGCCAACGGCCTGCTCGCGAACAATGCCACCACGGCCAACATCCGCCTGACCAGTTCGAACGATGTCTATTACCCCGGCGTCGTCACCTTCGCGACCGACCTGTACGCGCCGGTGTTCGATGCCACGAACTTCACCAAGACCGTGGTCGATCTGGACGGTGGTTCGGTGCGCCCCGGCGACCTGCTCGAATACACCATCACCATGCGGAACACCGGGCAGGACCATGCCGCGCAATGCGTCATGCGTGACACGCTGGCGGCCAACCTCACCTTCGAACCGGGATCGCTGCAGATCTTCTCCGGGCCCAACACCGGAGCGAAATCCGACGCCAGCGGGGACGATGTGATGGAGTATGTCCCGGCTTCCCGCACGGTCGTCGCACGGCTCGGCACGGGCGCGAATACGACCGCCGGTGGCCAGATCGACATCAACACCACCACCAGCCTGCGCTTCCGCGCCCGCGTTCGGGCGCCGGCACCCACGGGCACCGTGGTCAGCAATCAGGGTTGGCTGTCGTTCGTGGGCGCACAATCCGGCGTTGCATTCGCCTCGGCCAGCGACGGGAACGCCACCCTTGCCGGGCTGCAGCCCACGACCGTCACGGTCGTCGCGTCGCGCATGACCGGCAGTGTGTTCGAGGATGTGAACTTCGGCGGTGGCTCGGGCCGCTCACGCGTTGCATCGAGCGGCGTCGCACGCCCCAATGTGCGGGTCGAGTTGTATGACGCCGCCGGCGCCGCGATCGATGCCGACACGACCGATGCGGCCGGACTGTTCAGCTTCGATGGCTGGTCGGCAGGCAATTACCAGGTGCGCGTCGTCAACAGCATGGTGACCTCGTCGCGCCCCGGGAGTGTCGCGGCGCTGGTGGCGGTGCAGACCTACCGCACCGATGCGTCCAGTGGCACCGCCGTGGCGGTGGGCGATCGCGTGGGCGGCGAGATTCCCGCGCGTGCGGACGCGGGGCTGAATCTGTCCGCCGCGTCGCTTGCGAGCCTCACGACCGCCACGCTCACCGCGCAGTCGCTTGCCCCCGTCACGCTGGGGTCGAGCGATGTGACAGGAATCGATTTCGGCTTCAACTTCGACACCATCGTGAATGCGAACGATGCCGGCCAGGGCTCCCTGCGGCAGTTCCTGCTCAACGCCAATGCCCTCACCAACGCGGGCCTTGCACAGGTCGGTCGCACGGTCGGCGAGGAGACCTCGCTGTTCATGGTGAGCGATGGCGCAGCCCACCCGGGGCTTCGCGCGGGACTCGCGAACCTGCTCACCGGCGGCGTCGTGCGGATCACCCTGCTGTCCACGCTACCCCCGCTGACCGACGCCAACACGCGCGTGGAGGGCGGCACGCAGACTTCGCTCGTGGGGGATACGAACGGGGCCACGCTGGGCAGCGGCGGGACTGTCGGGGCCGACGATGTGGCATTCGCCACGCTCGCCGGACCCGAAGTCGAGGTGCGCGACGGCGCCGGACTCGCGCTCGGGTTCGATCTGCAAGCCGCCTCGCTCACGCTCTCGCGCATGGCGATCGTGGGATTCGGCAACTCCGTCGGCAGCGATGCCAACGCGGATGTGCGGGTGGGAGCCAGCGCGAACGCCGCGCGGATCGAATCGTGTGCGCTTGGGGTGCTCGCCACGAGCTTCGCCGACCCGGGCGCGTTGCTGCGCTCGGGCGGCGACCATGTGCGCGTGTTGGGCGGCGACAACGGCGTACTCGTGGGCTCGGTCATCGCGTACGGCGCCGGCAGCGGCGTGGCGCTCACCTCGGGGTCCAACAGCTGGAGCCTGACCACCTGCGAACTGCGCGGCAATACGATCGGCAATGCCGCACTCGGCGCGATCGTGCTGGCCAGCAGCGGCACGCTCACCGCGAGCAACTCCCGCATCACCGACCATGACGGGCCGGGGGTGGACGCGCTCACCGGACTGGGCAGCGACAACTTCACGAATGTGAATGTGCAACGCAATGGCCGCGGCAGTGGCGCGGCGCGAGTGACCGCGGGGCTGCGTCTGGGCGGCAGCGCGAGCCGGGTGGATCGCTGCGTCATCACGGATCAGGGCGGCGCGGGCATCGTGGTGGTGAGCGCGGGCGCGAATCACATTTTCACGCGCAATCGCATCCGCGACAACGGCACGCTCGGAATCGACCTGCAGCGCGCAACCGACGACGCGGCGCTCGGCACAGCGCCGTATGTGACCCTCAACGACAACGGCGACGGCGATGCCGGCGGCAATGCGCTCGTCAACTTCCCGGTGATCGAGAGCGCGGTGCTGGCGAACGGCAACTTCACGGTGAGCGGGTGGGCCCGCCCGGGCGCGGTCATCGAAGTGTTCGTGAGCGACGGCGACGCCAGTTCGTTCGGTGAAGGGGCCACCTTCGTGACCAGCATCACCGAAGGCTCGGGGGCTGACCTCGACGCGAGCGCCAGTTCGTACAGTGGCAGCGTGAACGGCGTGGCGCAGGGAACGGATTTCACGAATCGATTCCGCTTCACCCTGCCCGCCCCGAGCGGCGTCGCCGCGGGTGTCCGGCTCACCGCGAGCGCAACCCACACCGGCGTGGGAACCTCAGAGTTCTCGGGAGTCGTCGCCGTCACCACCGGCGTGACCCTCAACGGCATTGCCTACGCCGACGCGGACCACGACTCCCAGCGCGACCCGGGCGAGACCGGAACCGCTCAGACCCTGTATGCCAAACTGGTGTTGAACGGCACCGCGCTCGTGCGCCAGACCACCAGCGTGGATCCCATCACGGGCGCGTACGCGTTCACTTTCGTGAGCGCGGGGGCCTACGATGTGATCCTCGATCAGGACGCTTCGGCCGCCGACCTGTTGCCCACTTATCCCGCGGGCTGGATCGGCACCGAGGTCTCCGGTGGCGTGCGCGTGGCCGTGCCGGTCAACGCCACCGATGTGAGCGGACTGGACTTCGGGCTCTACCATGGCAGTCGCGTGGACGGCCGCGTCTTCCGCGACGACGGCGCAGCGGGGGGCACGGCCAACGACGGCGCCCCACAAGCGGGCGAGGGTCCGGTGAGCGCAGTGCGCATGCGGCTGGCGAACAGCACATGCCCTGGCGGCGCCTGCGACTCGACGCTCACGGATGGCGCGGGCGCGTTCACCCTGTGGGCCCCGTTCACGCTCTCGGGCCAAACCGTGCGGATCGCCGAGCAGGACCCCAGTGGCTGGCGCTCGACCGGTGGTGGTGCGGGCGGCACCGGGGGCGCCTACGACCGCACGAGCGATGCCGTCGCGTTCACCGCGATGAGCGGCACCCGCTACACGGCGCTCGCATTCGGCGATGTGCCACGCAACTCCTGGGTGGCCGCCGAGACACGCAGCATCGTGGCGGGAGGCGTTGCCCTGTACGCGCACCGCTTCACCGCGGGAAGCGCCGGCACCGTGGGCTTCGGGGCCACGCAATCACTCGCGCCGAGCCTGCCCGGTTGGACCATCGAACTGTACCGGGACCTCAACTGCAATGGCGTACTCGATGCGGGCGAGCCGCTGCTCACCGCGCCATTCGCGGTGACCACGGGCCAGAATGTCTGTGTGCTCGCACGCCACACCTCGCCGGTCGCTGCGCCCGGCGGCGCCAGCAGCATGGCCACGCTGACCGCGTCGTTCAGCTACAGCGGAGCGAGCCCAGCATTGAGTGGGGACGAGCGTCTCGATGATCGCACCACGGTCCTCTCGAGCAGCGGTCTGGTGCTGACCAAGACGGTGGACCGCGACAGCGTGCGTGCCGGGCAGAACATCACCTACACGATCACCTACACCAATCCGGGCAACACGGCGCTCTCGAACATCGTCATCCGCGACGCCACGCCAGCCTGGACGGTGTTCGATGCCGCCAGTTGCGCCGCGCCTGGCGCCGGCATCACCGGCTGTGCGCTGACGATCTCCCCGACACTGGGGACCGCCGGGGCGGTGGAGTGGACCCTCGCCGGATCCCTGGCCCCCGGCGCGACGGGCAGCGTCAGCTTCCGCGTGCGCGTGCCCTGAGACACGAAAGGCCCGGCGGTTGCCCGCCGAGCCCTCGCGCCTGGACACCCGTCGGGTCTCCCCCGAGTCCCCGAACGGGCACCGCTGGTGCTGCAAGCGCTTCCCCTGAGCGGGCTGGGTGGACCCATGCGTCCCACCCGGCTGCTCCGGTTCAGCCCCTTCCTATCCGAGTGGGACCCGGGACCCTCGCGGGAATCACCATGTCCGCCCTCATCCTCTATAACGCCTGAAACTTGAGTTCGGCACGAACTAAATGAACGGGGTTGGCCGCTCCGTCCCGCCCGGCTATCCTCTAGCTCCCCCTTCGCAAGCAGCTTCGCGCAAGCATCCTCCTCATGGAGCCCTGATGCCGATGATCGCCTGGGTGAAGTATGCCCATGTCCTGTTCTCCTTCGTTTTCGTGGCAGCCTTGTTCGCCACCCACTGGAATGTGTTGGCCGCGCGCCGCGCCAAGGACTGGACCGTGCGCGCCACACTCCTCGAGCTGAATCAACGCATCTCGGTCGTGTTCGGCTTGGCGGCGCTGCTGGGGCTGGGGCTGGTCGGCAATTTCCTCGCCATGCAGTTGGGTTACTCGATGAAGACCACCACCGTGTTCCGGATCGTGAATGGGCTGTGGCTGGGCTCCTTGGTGCTGTCGCTGGCCGTGGACCTGCCGACCTCCATGAAGCTGGCTGCATTGGCCCGTTCGGCAGCCAGTGGCCCCAACGGCAGTGATCCCGTGGAATGGGGCGGTACCCTGGGACGCTGGCGCGTGGCCAATGCGGCGCAGTTGGCGTTGTTCCTGGGCCTGCTCTATTTCATGGTCTCGCCCTGGCAGTAGCCGCGCGGCGGCACTTTTCACCATCCCTGCGGATTCTCCAGAGAGGACTCGACCCATGCGGCACTGCGCGACTTTCCCAAGCCGGCTCGCGACCCTTGCGCTGGCCGCGATGGCGGTTGGATCGTTCGCGTCGGTTGCTCAGCCCGCGACAGGTCTGGCCCCACTCAAAGCATTGCAAGCCAAGCTCATGGCCCGCGAACCCATGCACGAGCGGCGCGAGGCCAGGGAGCGTCACGAGGAACTGCGCAAGCTGGTGCGGCTGATGAAGAAAAAGGGCATCACCCAGTTCTCCACGGCTGGGCTGCGCAAGAAGCCGGAGGGCATCGACGAGGATGGCGCGCGACGGGCCGACGAGCCCCCGACCCATCCGCGCGTCGCGCAGCGCACGACGGCCACCGCGCCGCCGGTGTCGAACAAGCGCGCGAACGACCCTGCCGGTGACACCGGCACCAATGTGGGCCAGAGCGAGACCTCGATCGTGGCGTGGGGGAACAAGGTGCTCGCGGCGTGGAATGATGGGCAGGGGTTTGTCACGCCCGGCGCGGGGCAGGGTTATGCCACTTCGATCGACGGCGGGATCACCTGGGTCGACCGCGGGAACTTCCCGGTGGGCTCGCTTCCCGATTGGGTCTGGACCAGCGACCCGGTGCTCGCGGTCAATGAGCAGAGCGGCGCGTTCTATTTCACCGCATTGTTCGATGCCAATGGCGCGGGAGCACTCGCCACCACCAGCGGCGTCGGCATCATCAAGGGCCGCATGAACAGCAACGGCACCATGGCCTGGAACACCCCGGTCAGTATCCGTACCGTCAGCATGAGCAGCGATTTGATCGACAAGCAATGGGTGGTCGCGGACTCCAGCAGCGGCAAGGTGTATGTCACCTATACGCGCTTCCCAGCCGCCGGCAGCGTCATCAACTTCAATGCCTCCGTCGACAGCAACGTTACGAGTTGGGGCAGCGCCGTCACCATCTCAAACCCGAATTCCCCTGCCGCTGGGGGCGAAGCCAGCCTCGTGCAGGGCTCTCGCCCCATCGTGGCGGGCGACGGCGCCCTCTACGTGCAGTATTGGAAGATCGGCCTTGTGGACGTGGACTTCATTCGGATTCGGAAGTCGACCACTCAGGGCGCATCGTTCGCAGCCACAGTGGACGCCGTGAGCTACTACACCAACTACGGTAGCGGCGCCCCGGGCTTCAATCGCGCCTCCGGCATCCAGTTCGCGGGGTTCGCGGTGGACCGCAGCACTGGCCCCAGGCGTGGGCGCTTGTATCTGTCGTTCAGCGAATCCCTCAACTGGTACGACGATGAGCCCTTGATCGGTGCGGCGGGGACGCTGAGCGAAACCGAGAGCAATGGTACCGCGGGCACCGCAAACCCCTTCACAGTGGGCCAGGTGTTAAGCGGCAACGCGGGGACAGGCGACGCGGATTACTACAGCACCCCGCTTGTCGCCGGCCAATCGGTGATCTTCGAATCGGGCATCGCGCCCGGCACGGGCACCAACAACCTCACGCTGCGTTTGTTCGCCACCGACGGCACCACGCGGTTGGCCCTGACCACGGCCAACGCGGACGCTGGCGGCATCTTCATGTTCACCGCCCCTGCTGCCGGAACTTACTTCTTCCGGGTCGCCGCCAACGGCGCCACCGGCGCCTACACCATCAAGACCGGCCTGGCCGCCCGCACCACCGAGCGCGGCCGCGACCAACGCGATGTGTTCGTGACCTACTCGGACAACGGCACCACCTGGGCCACCCCCGTGCGGGTGTCGCAGAGCCCGGTCGGATTCGACGATTGGTTGCCCGAGGTGGCGGTGGCCGGGAATGGTCGCGTGTACTGCACATGGTTCGATTTCCGTGACGCCGCCGCGGCGACCAACGGCGGACAGTCCAACATCTATATGGCGTTCTCCGATGATGGTGGCAGCAACTGGTCACAGATGGGCGCCACCAGCGACGCGACCAGCGACTGGACCAATGTGAGCAGCAACATCGCCCCCAACCAAGGCGACTATCAGGCCCTGTTCGCGAACAACACGAATGTGTTCGCCTGTTGGGGCGATGGCCGCGACGGCAACCCGAATGTGTATGTCGCTCCGTGGACGATCGCTCAGACCACGGTGCCCACTGCGCTCGCACTGGTGTCGGCCACGGCCTCGGCCGACCGCGTCGAGCTCGAATGGTTCGTAGACGCTCCAAGCGGGTTCGAAGCTTCCGTCGAGCGCGCCGAGGATGGGGTTTTCGTTCCTCTGGGCATGGTCCAGGCCGATGGCGAGGGCCACCTGCGCTACCTCGACCTCGCGGTCGTCGCCGGCCGCACCTATCGGTATCGTCTCGCCATCCAAGAGAATGGCGTGACGCGTTACTACGGGGCCGCCTCGCTCACGGTTCCGGTGCAACTGTCGTTCGCGCTCGATCCCGCATTCCCCAACCCGGCGTCCGCGGATTTCACCGTGTCATTCGCGCTGGCCTCGTCCGAGCCGATCACTCTCTCGGTGGTCGATGTGACGGGCCGTATCGTACTGGCCCGCTCGCTCACACTGAGTGCAGGCCGCCATGTCGTCCCGCTCTCCGGTACGCGCGCTCTGGCCGCCGGGGTCTATCTGTTGCGCCTCGCGCAGGGCGAACATTCGCTCACGCAGAGGATCAGCCTCGTGAGGTGAAATGCATCCCGCTCGCCAACTCGCACTGACCATCGCAGCTGCTGCATTCCTGCTCGCGGGCAATACCCCGGCCAGCGCCCTCGAGTTGTTCTCTCGCGTTGCGCCCAGCATGACGCGCGTCGGCCCCCTCGCCGTGCGCCCGAGCACAACACTGTTGGTTCTGGACGCCACCGCCGTCGAGGAGTTCCGCGCCCGCAATGGCGGCACGATCACGCTCCCGGTGTCCGAGGACCGCAGCTTCACGCTGACCCTCGAGCCGCTCGCGATCCTGCCGCCGGAAGGCTCGCTCACCTACACCGACGCCACCGGCCGCCACGCCCTGCCGAACGACTTCTCGGTATTCAAGGGCAAGGTCGAAGGCGACACCGCATCGTGGGCCGTGGTCACGCTGGGGGCAGGCACTGCTGCCGCCACGATCGCGGTGGATGGCGAGCGCTGGTCGCTCATGCCCGCGCCGAGCCTCGCGGGAGCGCAGCCGCTGTTCGCGTTGGCCAACGAAGCCACGCTCGAGAATCCGCCCAGCCCGTTTCGGTGCGGCATCGATGGCACGAACGAAGCGCAGTACAACAAGATCGGGATCGACGCGCCGATCCCCAGCGGTGGCCTCGACCGGGAAGCCTCGCCCTACTCGGCACAGGTCAACTCGCCCCGGCTGGTGTTCGATGTGGCGATCGATTGCGACTACGAGATCTACGCCAACAAGTTCGCGTCGAACCTGCCGAACGCCACCTCCTACATGCTCACACTGCTGGGCACGGTGTCACTCATCTATGAACGCGACTGTGAGTTCACGCTGCGCTTCCCGTATGTGAACTTCTGGACGGTGACCCCTGACCCCTACACTCAGGGCACGACCAGCGGGCAGTTGCCGGAGTTCCGCACCTACTGGGAGAACAACCACGCCGATGTGAGCCGCTCGCTCGCGCACCTCATCTCGGGTCGCAACCTGGGCGGTGGCATCGCCTATGTGGGCAGTGTCTGTGGCTCGTTCGGCTATGCCGTCAGCGCGATCGACGCGGTCTACAGTTATCCCACCAATACCACCACCTGGGACGCGAATGTGGTGGCGCACGAACTGGGGCACAACTTCGGCTCCTACCACACGCACAGTTGTTCGTGGGCCAGCGAGGGCTTCGTCCCCGCGGGCGCAACGCTCGACTCCTGCCAGAGCAGCGAGGGCAACTGCAACGCGGTGTCCAACCGCCTGCCGCCCAACAAGGGCACGATCATGAGCTACTGCCACTTGATCGCGGGAGTTGCCAATGGCGTCCGCCTGGACTTCCATCCGGTCTGCATCACCAAGATGCGCACGGTCTCGGCTTCGACCGCATGTTGGAGCTCGCCGGGCGTTGCGCCACCACGCAATCCGAGCGCCGTTGTGATTCCCGCGGGACTGCGGCTGCAGTGGACCTCGGGCGGCAGCCCCAGCATCCTTCGCTACGATGTCTACCGCAGTCGCACCCAACTGGACCTGAATCCCATCAAGATCGGCAACACCACCACGCTGCTGTTCAACACCAGCGGGCTCGGCACCTACTACTACAAGATGCGGACGATGCGCGCGGCCGACTCCTCGCAGTTCAGCGCCGAAGTGAAAGCCGTTGCGTGCAACTTCACCAACACGGCCGCGCTTGCGGTGGGCTCGTTCCCTTCGGCGCTGATCACTGGCGACTGGGATGAGGACGGCATCCAGGATCTGGCCGTGGTGAACAACAACACCGATAGCATCAGCTTGCTGCGCGGCAACGGCGCCGGCGGTGTGGGCAATGGCACTTTCGCCGCGGCCACTTCGGTGGTCACCGCAACTTCGCCCGGCTGTATCGCTGCTGCCGATCTGAACGGCGACGGCATCACCGACCTGGTGGTGGGTTCGCTCGTGGACACCACGCTGGCGGTGCACCTGGGTCAAGGCGCGGGCGGAGTGGGCAACGGCACTTTCGCCGCGCCCTACCTGGTGAACTGCGCCCTCCCGGCGAGTGGCATCGCGATCGCCGATCTGGACGAGGATGGCATCCAGGATCTCATCGCCGCGGGCGGCAGCAACTCGGTGGCCCTTGTCCGAGGACTGGGCGTTGCGGGAGTGGGCAACGGCACTTTTGCCGAAGCAACGCTCGCGCCGGCTGGCAGCGCTCCGCGCAGCGTCGTGGTGGGCGATTTCAACAGCGACGGCATCAACGATCTTGCGGTCTCGAGCAACAACCTGCGCGTGCTGCTCGGCAATGGCGTTGCGGGCAAGGGCGACGGCACATTCCAGGCTTCGGTCGCCTACAGCGTCGGCGCGACTCCCAACCATCTGGCGACGGGTGACTTCAATGCCGACGGCATCACCGATCTGGCCGTTGCGAACTCGGGCGCGAGCAGCGTCAGCGTGCTGCTGGGCAATGGCGTGGGCGGCACCGGGGACGGAACATTCGGCGGGGCGATCACGGCGGCGAGCGGCTCCGGCCCCAACGGCGTGAGCGTGGCGGACTGGAGCGGCGACGGTATTCCCGACATCGCGTTGGCGAACAACAACACCAGCAAGGTGGCCAGCGTGCTGCTCGGCAAAGGCAATGGCAGCTTCGAGGGCGCCCAGACATTTGCGACCCAGACGAGTCCGGGGGCGCTCGCGGTGGGCGATTTCAACAAGGATGGGGGCTACGACCTCGCGGTTGCGAACCGCGGAAGCTCCTCGGTGAGCGTGCTGGTCACTGCGTGCGGCGCGGCGCTGCCGACCACGCTCGCGCTCATCGTCCCCGACGGCGGCGAGCAGTGGATCTCGGGCGAAGAGCGGCCCATCCGCTGGAGCAAGGCGCTTGGCATCACCGCGGTGGATGTGCAGGTGTCGCGCGACAGCGGCGTGAACTGGCAGACGATTGCGCGCAGCGTCACCGACACCACGATCACTTGGACGGTGACGGAACCCTCCAGCACCCATGCACGCGTGCGCGTGGTGGATAGTTCGCGGCCGCAATACAGCGATGGCAGCGCTGCGGACTTCCAGGTGGTCGCGCAGTCCGCGCTCGCCGTGGAGGACTCCAGGGATTACCGCTTGGCGCTGCGAGGCGCGTACCCGAATCCCATGCGGCGCGACCTCACGGTGGCACTGTCCCTCCCCGGCGGCGGTCCGGCTTCGCTCGAACTGCTCGACCTGGCGGGGCGACGCGTTGCAATGCGCGAGGTGGGATCCCTGGGCGCGGGGGGACACCGTGTGACCCTGACGACTGGCCGCGCCCTGCGACCCGGCGTGTACCTGGTGCGGCTGACCCATGCCGGCCAGACCCGCTCTCTTAAGGTGGCCGTGCTCGACTGACCCGTTGCCCGGCATTCCAGCGGGTTTCTTCCCATGCTTGCGGGTCGTCCGGGCGAGATGACCCGACTCCGCCCACCCGGTGTCCCGGGCCAGTATTGCGGGCAAGCTTTCCCGCAAGTGGCCGACACTTCTAATGGTACGCTTGCACCGAGTCGCTGGCGTCCCCCTTGCATCCCAATAGCATCGGATCCCGCTCAACCCGACAACTCTCCGGAGGTCATTGCATGCATCGCTACCCCAGCGCCCCTTCTCCGCGACTGCTCGCGGCGGGGCTCCTGACCGCATTGGCCCTGCTCACGACCCCGAGCATGGGCAGGACCCAGAACCTCGAGGACCAACAGCGCACCACGGCGGACGACGCGAGCGTTCAGCGCGCAGCGAAGGTTCCAACCAAGAAAGCGCTGCTGTGGGCCGGCCCGATGCGCCACCTGAACAAGGCGCGCGCAGCGGCCAAACTGGCCAAGTCCAAGCACGCCAAAGCGGGCGTCACCGTGAAGAAAGGCTTCGAGGAAGCCGACGCGGCCTCGAACGAAGCGCGCACCTGGACCGGCTTGGCCAACCCCATGTCGGCCTCCTCGACTGCGGCGACGCCGGCGAATGCTCGCGCGAACAATCCCGCCAGCGACACCGGGGGAAACTCGGGCCAGTCCGAGAGCACCATCGCGGCGCTCGGCGATCAGGTGGTGGTCGCATGGAATGACGGTGACGGCTTCGTCACCAATGGCGACACGCAGGGCTTCGCTTGGTCCGCGAACGGTGGAGCGTCGTTCACCGACGGCGGCGATGTGCCACACCCCTCGGCCGTGACCTATCCCGCATTCAAATGGACCAGCGACCCGGTGCTCACGGTCAACGAGAAGACGGGCGAGTTCTGGTACTGCGGGCTGTTCGATTTCAACAGTGGCACGAACAACGGCATCGGCGTGGCGCGCGGTCGCTTCACGGCCGGCGTGTTCGCATTCGACAGCGTCTTCGTGGTGCGCACGGCGGTGAGCGCCTCGGAGTTCCTCGACAAGCAGTGGATCGCCGTGGACTCGCTCTCCGGCAATCTGTATGTCACCAACACCACCTTCAACACGATCGATCTGGTGGACTACTACCGCTCCACCAATGGTGGTCGCACCTGGAGTGCTGCGGCGAAACTCTCCTCCACACTGGACGACGGTTTCGTGCAGGGTTCGCGCGTGGCGATCGGTCCGGCGGGTGAAGTGCATGTGACCTGGTTCGCGGTCGACCAGGTGACCGACCCGGATAATTTCCGCTACCGCAAGAGCACGAACTTCGGCCTGAGCTTCGGTCCCGAGGTGACGGCCGTGAAGACGATCGCGAACAACTTTGCCGGTGCTCCAGCGTTCAACCGCGAACGCGCCTCCACCTTTCCGAGTCTCGCCGTGGACCGCACCACCAGCAGCACGCGAGGTCGCGTCTATCTGGCGTGGCATCAGAGCTACAACTTCTGGGACGACTTCTTCCCCACGCCGACGGCCGCCATCTCGAAGAGCGAAGTCGAGAGCAACGGCACCACCGGGACTGCAACGCCCTTCACTCTGGGCTCGGTAGTTCGTGGAACACTCGCCAAGGCCAGCAATGTGCTGGACACGGACTATTGGTCGGTGTCCCTCACGGCCGGCCAGAACATGTATGTCTACCTCGACTCGCTCACCGCGAGCCGCGCCTGGACCCTGCGCCTGTTCGCACCCTCGCCCGATCAAACCCAGCGACTCGTCTACACGGGTCGCCCGGATAGCACCAGCGGCGCCACCAGCGCGCGATTCGTGTTCACCGCACCGGTGGCGGGCACCTACTTCATGCGCCTAGCGCAGGTCAGCAACCGTTCCGTTGGCTATCGCATCCGCACCATGGCGGCGTCGTCTGCGGGCGACCTCGGCCGTGACCAGCGCGATGTCTGCGTTTCCTACTCGGACAACGGCACCTCGTTCAGCACACCCGTGCGCGTGAACGATGACGCCGTCGGCTTCGATAACTTCCTGCCCGAGGTGATGTTCGGCGGCGACGGGATCCCCTACCTGCACTGGTACGACCATCGCGACGATCTGTACGGTTCTCGGGCGTGGATCTACACCGCGCGCGCGGGCGCTTTCGGCGGTGCGTGGCAGCCCAGCACCAAGCTGAGCACAGCGCAGAGCAACTTCACCACCTCCGCCAGCAACATCGCGCCCAACCATGGGGACTACAACCATTCCTCTGCGAGCGCCTCGCGCATGCATGCGGTCTGGTCCGACGGCCGAGCCGCGAATATCGATACCTGGTCGGCGGCCATGACCACGACCAGCCGGATCACGACCGGCCCCAACGACACCACCATGGTGGCGAATACCAATGCCGACTTCGGCTGGACGCTGCGGAACGACAACGAGCTCTTCACGGGGCTCTACTCCGTGGCGTACAGCGACACACGGGGTTGGCTGACGGGCATTCCCACGCCCGTCACACTGGCCGCGGAGCAGAGCTTCTTCCAGAGCCGCAATGTGGCTGTGCCGGACACTGCGGCCTCGGGCTTCAACACGGTGTGCCTCACCTTCAGCAACTCGACCGGGGCGGTGGTGAAGCAGGACTGCTTCGTCATCACCGTGCAGGGCGGGCAACTCGGTGTCGGCGCGCAGCTCACGGGATTCGCGCTGGCTCCGAGCGTGCCGAACCCAGCGTCGGGACAGGCTCGCCTGGCCTTCTCGCTGCCCACCACGGGTCGCGTGCGGCTCGCGATCTACGATCTGTCGGGCGCGCGCGTGCGTCAGTTGGTGGACGGCGAGCTGACCGCAGGGCAACACAGTGTGGTGTGGGATGGCACGGATTCCCGCGGCCAACGCGTGAAGTCGGGCGCCTACTTCTACCGGCTCGAGAGCAACGGCCAGTCGAGGACCCAGCGTATGGTGTTCATGAAGTAAGTCAGTAACCGTCCAGCACCCAACGAGTTCCACCGACGGCGCTTCCCGCGAGGGGGGCGCCGTTCGGCATGGGGAGCGCAGTCATGGGAAAAAATGCAAGCAACTGAGAATTAATGCTTGCATCCGAAGCGGACGAATGATTTTATGCACACTCACGCATGATTATGCACCCACTCCGGAGCCCCCATGTCGCGCAGTCGCCGGCTCACCGTCATCGCGCAGATGCTCAGCGGACGCCGCTTCTCCAATCAGGAGGAGCTGGCCGTCGCGCTGACGCGCACCGGCGTCGAGGTCACGCAGGCCACGCTCTCGCGCGATCTTCGCAGCATGGGGGTGGCCAAACGCGCGGGCGGTGACGGCACCAGTTGGTACGAACTGCCGGGGCCCGCCACCGAAGCGCTGGACCGCGAGCGGCAGTTGCTGGACCTGAAAGTGTTCGTCAACGAAACCCGCCTTGCCCAGAACCTGGCGGTGGTGAAGACCCCTCCGGGCCACGCCAGCGCGGTTGCGCGGGCAATCGACCTGACGGGATTCGATGGCCTGATGGGCACCGTGGCCGGCGACGACACCGTGTTGTGCATCCTTCAGGATATTTCGTTCGCCAAGAAGTTCAAGAAGCGTCTGGATGGCCTGGCCGGCAAGACAGGAGTGGGCAGATGACCACATCGATTGCACCCGCACAGACGCCGACCTCACGGGCTTCAGGGCGCTCGGCGCGAATCGCGGTGCTCGGCGCCAGCGGTTATTCCGGGCAGGAGTTCGTGCGCCTCGCGCTCGGCCACCCCGGGCTCGAAGTGAGCGTGCTGGTGTCGCGTGAGCACGCTGGCCGCCCGGCGGGCGAAGTCATGCCCGGACTCGATGCAAGGCAGGCCAAGCTGCCGGACCCTGTCGCGCCCGAGGCGCTGCCCGCGCTGCTGGCCGAGGGCGTGTTCGACACGCTCATCGTCTGCCTGCCGCACGGCGCATGGCGCGCGTTCTCGGCGGAACACCCCAGCGTTGCCGACAACACCGAGTTCATTGTCGACTTCTCCAATGATCACCGCGCGGGCGAAGCAGGATATGTCTACGGCCTGCCGGAAGCGTTCCGCGCCCAGTTGGCTGGCGCGACTCGCGTCGCGAACCCTGGCTGCTATCCCACCGCGGCCACTCTCGCATTGCTGCCGGCACTGGAGCAGCGCTGGCTCGGTGGACCCGTCACCGTCACGGCGCTCTCGGGGGTCTCGGGCGCGGGCCGTAAGCCGGCGCTTCGGACCTCGTTCGTCGAACTGGATGGCGGCGCTGCGTTCTATAAAGTGGGCGAGGATCACCCGCATGTGCCCGAGATGGCCCGCAACATGGGGCGACTCGCCGGTCACGATGTCGCCGTCGCCTTCGCGCCCCAATTGGCGCCCATGGCTCGCGGCATCCTGCTGACGGCAGTCGCGCCGCTGGCGCAACCGCTCGACCTCGCAACGGTGACCGCGGCCTACGCCGACCGTTACGCTGCCGAGACCTGCGTGCGCGTGCTCGAAGCCGACGCGTGGCCCGAGACTCGCGCGGTGAAGGGCTCCAACCGCTGCGATGTCGCGGTGAGCGTGGTGCACGGCGGCCGCACACTGGTCGCGACCGCGGCGATCGACAATCTGGTCAAGGGCGCCGCTGGCCAAGCGCTGCAGAACCTCAACCTCATGCTGGGGTGGCCAGAGCACTGGGGCCTGCCCGTGCACGGGAGCCCTTGGTGAAGCACGCCGGACCTCCCGCGGTCGTCGTCAAGCTCGGTGGTCGTGCCCTCGAAGCTCCGGGAGCGCTTGCGGGTTTCGCCGCGGCGCTGGCACGCCTGGACCGTCCAACGCTCGTGCTGCACGGGGGTGGCGCCGAGGTGACACGCTGGTGCGAACGCCTTGGCATCGCGCCCCGATTCCACGAGGGCCTGCGCGTGACTGATCCGGACACGCTCGAAGTGGCTGCGGCCGTGCTCGCGGGCCTCGCCAACAAACGCCTGGTCGCAGGGCTTCGCACCCATGGCCTCGACGCCGTGGGGTTGGCCGCGCTCGACGGTGGCATGCTCCGGGTGCAGCGCCATGCGCAGGCGGATCTGCTGGGGGAAGTGGGCGAAGTGATCGGCGCCGACGCGGCGTTGCTCCAGCAATTGCTCGACACAGGCCGCACCCCTGTTGTTGCCAGCCTGGCCTGCGATGCGGCGGGCCGATTGCTGAATGTGAACGCTGACGATGCCGCCGCGGCGCTGGCCGCCGCACTCGGCGCGAGCGACCTTGTGCTGCTGAGCGACGCACCCGGGCTGATCCTCGCGGGCGCTGTGGTCGAACGACTCTCGGCGCACGAACTGGACACAACCCTCACGCACCCTGAAGTGGAAGGCGGCATGATTCCCAAGCTCCGCGCAGCCCAGGCTGCGCTCGCGGGTGGGGTCGCGCGCGTGCACATCGCCGCTTGGACGCATGACGACACGCTGCGGTGGCTGCTGCGCGGGAACGGCCACGGCACCACGGTGTCTGCGGATCCCAGCGCCCCGATGGCGACGGTCCCCACGCTCACCCCGACCTCGGAGACATTCCATGGCCAGCGCTGACACGCTCACGCCGCAAGTCCCGGCGCTTCCCGTCGGCTTCGCCGGCGAGGAGCCGGGCCTGCTCGCCCCCATTTATCCCCTGCCCCGACTCGAGCTGGTGTCCGGACACGGCGCCCGCGTGCGTGACGCGGCAGGCCGCGAGTACCTGGACTTCGTCAGCGGGATCGCGGTCAACGCGTTCGGCCACACGCCCAAGGGGTTGGCCGAGGCGATCTCCCAGCAACTGGCCGAGCTGGGCCACATCTCGAACCTCTATGCCAACCGTCCGGCGATCGAACTGGCGAAACTCCTGACACAACATACCGGCTACTCGCATGTGTTCTTCTGCAACTCGGGCACCGAGAGCATCGACTCGGCGATCAAGTTCGCGCGCGCCCACGCCTTCCAGCTCGGCCGCCCCGGTCGCGACATCCTCGCGTTCCAAGGCGGCTTCCACGGGCGGACCGGATTCGCGTTGTCGGCCACCTACACGCCGTCCTACCGCGAGCCGTTCCTGCCGCTCATCCCCGGCGTGCGCTTTGCGCCTTTCAACGATGTGGCCGCGCTCGACGCCGTGCTGGATTCGGGGGTCTGCGCCGTGGTGGTCGAGCCCGTCCAGGGCGAGAGTGGCGGCGTGCCTGCGACGACCGCGTTCATGCAGGCGCTGCGCGCGCGCACCACGGAAGTCGGGGCCACGCTCATCTACGACGAAGTCCAGACCGGCATGGGTCGCACGGGGCGACTGCTGGCGCAACAGCACCACGGCGTGATAGGCGACATCACGGTGATGAGCAAGGCGCTCGGCGTCGGCCTGCCCATTGCCGCCGTGCTGACCACACCTGCGATTGCAGCCACCTTGGCGCCCGGCATGCATGGCTGCACATTCGGAGGCAATCCCGTGAGCGCCGCAGCCGGTCTGTGGGCATTGCAGGGCGTGCTCGCCAACGGGTTCCTCGACCAGGTGCGCAGTTCCGCCGAGCGCTTGGCCGCGGGGCTCGACGCGCTGACCGCGAAACACGCCACGGTCCGCGAAACGCGGGGGCTCGGGTTGTTGCGTGCGATCGAGTTGGCCGCCGACGCGGGCTTCGATGCCCCGGCGCTGGTGAGCGCTGCGCGCGAGCAGGGCCTGCTGTTGATCCGCGGCGGAGAACGCGCCCTGCGCCTGCTGCCGCCATTGAATGTGACCGACGCCGAGATCGACGAAGCGCTGGCCAAGCTTGACGCCGCGCTGAGCCTGTTGACGAGCAGGACGGGAGGTTCGCTGTGAAGCCGATCAAGAAGGCAGTCCTCGCGTACTCCGGCGGACTCGACACCAGCATCATCGTGCCCTGGCTCAAGGAGCACTATGGGTGCGAGGTCATCTGCTACTGCTCCGATGTGGGTCAGGGCGGGATGGAGTTGGATGGGCTCGAGGCCAAGGCGCGCAAGATCGGCGCGAGCGATGTGATCGTGGAGGACCTGCGGGTGCCATTCCTGCGCGACTTCGCGTTCCCGGCGCTTCGCGCAGGTGCGGTCTATGAAGGCCGCTACTTGTTGGGCACGGCGCTCGCGCGCCCGCTGATCGCCTCGCGCCAGGTGTGGTGCGCCGAACGCGTCGGGGCCGACGCGCTGGCGCACGGCTGCACCGGCAAGGGCAACGATCAGGTGCGCTTCGAGCTCACCTACATGGCCTTGGCGCCGCAACTCGTGGTGATCGCGCCCTGGCGCGAGTGGGAGATCAGCTCCCGCGAGGACGCGCTGGCGTACGCCGAGAAGCACCACATCCCGGTGGCGCAGAAGGTGGGCGACCTGTACTCGCGCGATGCGAACCTGTGGCATTTGTCGCATGAAGGAGGTCCGCTCGAGGATCCGGCGAACTCGGCGCCTGAGCCCATGTTCAAGCTCACCGCTGCGCCCGAGCAACACCCCGCATGGCCCGAGCGCATCACCGTGGGCTTCGAGGGCGGGCGGCCCGTGAGCATGAACGGAACGGCACTGGGCCCAGTGGAACTCATTGAAGCGCTGAACCAGGTCGCGGGGCGCCATGGCGTGGGCCGCGCCGACCTCGTGGAGAGCCGTCTGGTGGGCATGAAATCGCGCGGCGTCTACGAGACCCCAGGCGGCACCGTGCTGCACGAGGCGATCGAGGACCTGTGCCGCCTGACACTGCCGCATGACCTGTTGCACACGCGCCTCGAACTGTCTCACCGCTATGCCGACCTCGTCTATAACGGCCTGTGGTTCTCGCCGCTACGGCGGGCGCTGCAATCGTTCGTGGACACCGCCATGGAAGTGGTCACGGGCGAAGTCACAATCGAGTTGTACCGCGGCCGCGCCACCGCCGTGGCGCGCACCAGTCCGTACACGCTGTACCGCCCGGATCTCGCTTCGTTCGACATGACGGGCTACAACTCCGCGCATGCCGAGGGCTTCATCCGCCTGTTCGGCCTGCCGCTGGCGACCGCAGCACGGCGCGGTCAGCCCGCGGTTTCCTCCCACACGGCCGAGCCGCGCGAGGCCGTGCCGCATGTCGGCTGACGAGACGGGCAACGCCGGAGCGGGTGCGGTGTGGGCCGGGCGGCTCAAAGCCGGCCTCGATCCGCGCGCCCGGAAACTCAACGACTCCCTGCCCGTGGATGCGCGCCTGTGGCCCGAGGAGATCACGCTCTCGCGCGGGTGGTCCACGACGCTCGCCGAATGCGGCGTGCTGTCCGCCGCCGAGCATGACGCGCTGCTCAATGCCTGTGACTCACTCGAGGCGGACCTTGTCTCGGGCGTCGGCAAGCTGGTCGGCGAGGATGTGCATTCAGCCGTGGAAGCCGCGCTGGAGCAGCGCTGCGGCGACCCCGCGCGCCGGCTGCACACCGGCAGGAGTCGCAACGACCAGGTCGCGACGCTGTTCCGCATGCATGTGATGCGCCTGGCGGAAGAGGCGATCGCGGGTGTGCGCGAACTGGAACGCGCCCTGGTGCATCAGGCCCAACTCTCGGGCGACCTCGCGGGCGCGGCGTACACGCATCTGCAACCGGCGCAGCCCGTGCTGTTCGCGCATTGGTGGCTGGCGCATGTGGCGGCATTCGAGCGCGACGAAGAACGCTTTGCCGCCGCGCGCGAGGCGGCCGACCGCATGCCCTTGGGCTCCGGCGCCATTGCCGGCACCCCATTGGTGCACGACCGCTACGCGCTCGCAACG
>JANLOU010000253.1:0-1683 GCA_031366735.1 Candidatus Eiseniibacteriota bacterium | reverse complement strand
GCGCGGAATCAACTCAGGCGAGCTGAGGGTTCACCGTTACACCGACCACTTCGAGACTGCGGGGGCGCACGATGACGCGCTCGTCACCGACCCACGTGAACGCCAGTGGGAGCGTCGAGGATCCCAGCGGCCCCTGAGCGCTGGCCTCACGTGCGGGCGCGCGGAAACGCCTCCGCCAGCGCGCGGTACCACACGAGCTTCGCCGCAGCGCCTGGAAATGCGCGGTTTCGGCCGCTCGGGTTGGGGAGCACGAAGACGCGCGCGCCGGCGAGCGTCACTCGCTTGGCGCCGGGGCCGCGTTCGTCGGCGTCGGGGATCAGCCCCTGCAACCCCGGCATCTGGGCGGTGCTCATCTCGACGGCGTTCAGTTTGCGGTACAGGAGCCCTGTGCCAGCGGCGGCCGCCGTGAGGACCCCCGCGCGCATGAAGCTGCGGCGGTTCAGGTAGACCGAGCGGGGCGTTATTTCTGAGCTTGGGATGGTGTCGGCCATGAAGATCGAGGTTCCCCACCGGTGGCTGTCTGCGGCTGGCCGCATACGTCACGAGGTCATACGGCCCATGCGCGCAATGGTTACAACTCTCGCGAGGCACAACGGTGCGCGTGCACAGAAGGGCTCAAGACCCCTTTGCGCGAGTGCGTAGCCGCACCATCACCCGCCGATCGGGCCTGAGGCTTCCTGGAAGCCGGGTAATCTCGATGCCGTCACGGGTGGCGAGGCCCACGTCGAAACGCCGGGCGAGGGTCGCGAGCAGCACCTGCCCTTCAGCGATGGCGAAGTGGTTGCCCAGGCACGTTCGTGGACCGGCTCCAAAGGGGAGGTACGCGGCGGGGTCCTGCGCGGCGCGGCGCTCAGGCAGGAAGCGCTCGGGGTCGAAGCGGAGCGGATCTGGCCACACGTCGGCTCTGCGCTGCAACCCGAAGATCGAGCCCAGCACCAGCGTGCCGCAGCCGATGACCAGCCAACTCGTCGTCGGCGAGCGCCTTGCGAGGCACGAAAGGCACCGGCGGGTACAACCGCAACGTCTCGTCGAACACGGCGCGCGCGAACGGCAGGCGCGAGAGGTCGGCAGCGCGAAGAGCCTGGGTGCCAATCGCGTCCACCTCCTCCTGAAGCCGGTGAAGCATCAGCGGGTTGCGGCACAGCTCGAGCCACGCCCACGCGAGGGTGTTCGCGGTGGTCTCGTGACCGGCGATGAAGAGCGTGACGATCTCGTCCCGCAGGTGCGCGACCGACATGCTGCGCCCCGTCTCGGGGTCTGGCGCGGCGAGGAGCCGGTTCACCACGCCGTTTGATTGCGTTGCCCGGCTCGTCGTGACGACCTCGGCGATGAAGTCGTCGATCGTGCCAATGCAGCGGCGCAGCGGCGCAGCGGCCCATCCACCGCACGCGACGCCAGCCCCGCGAGCGCCGAGGGAACGCTCAGCTGCACCTGGAAGAGCATCAGGAACGGTACGGTCCCGTAGATGCCGTTGGTCAGCGCGTAGAAGAGCGTGCCCGTGAAGTAGAGGCCGAGCGCCAGTTCGATCAAGGGCTGGACGGATACCGACTGGCGGTACTTCTTGCCGCTCCACTCGTCCTGCTGGCCTTCGACGCAATACTTCGGCGTGCGGACAAACTCGCTCGGCTTGTGGAACAGCGCCTCGAACACGGCTTTGGTGTTGTTGACCGCGAGGCCGATGCC
>JANLOU010000156.1:0-2244 GCA_031366735.1 Candidatus Eiseniibacteriota bacterium | reverse complement strand
TCCCCCACCGCGACGGCCCGGGGATCCCCGGTCATCACATAGCCGCGATAGGATGCCGCGAGCAGCGATGCCGGCTCGGCGTGAGCGCGCGTCGCGGTGAGCCCCGCGATGCACGCCCAGGCAAGACTCATTGCGACTCGGGGCCATCGGCTGGTGGAATGTCGCATGGGCACATTGTGCTCCCGGACCGGAGTCACTTCATCTGGAAACTGCAGTGGCCACGGCCGCCCGTCCCCCCCCGAACTCGCTCGTCCACGGTAGCCCTGCCCCCAACCGGAAGTCGTGCGCCGATAGGGCTGGGCGATACAGAGAGCAGGATCGGTTCTTGGACACTCGTGGGCGCGTCGAGTTGGGGGCCGGTGTACGAGACGGCTTTGGCCGTGAAGTTGATGTCGGCATCGGCCTGCGTGAGGAACCCACGGATCAACCCATTCACCAGTGTGCTTGCCGGTGAGCCGGAGTAAGTCGCCGCGATCCTCCTAGAGCGAAGCGTGAGCGGGATGCCGTCCAGGTCGAGTGTGAGCGTGTGCTCATCTCGAGATTGCCGCCGGGCTCGGAGTCCGCCTGGATGCGTGTCTGAAGGTTGCCGTTGAAGGAGAACCCCGAGAGCGGTGTATCGGTGATGTCGTGGCGCCCGGTTCGCAGCAACCTGCTGCATCTGTACAATGATTGCATGCTTCGCTCATGGCATCCATCCCCCGCCCCCGCGCGCAGGGCCAACGGGCGCTTGGATTCTGCACAAAGCTCCCCCGCCGCGGGTGCGCACCGTGGGTGGGAGCGATTGGCCCTCACGCTGGCGGCGCTTGCTGCCCTGCGCTTCGTGGTGATCCTGTTCCGGGAGAAAGCCAACGGAATCGCGAAGTACTACATGGCGGACGACGCGTTCTACTACTTCCAGACCGCTCGCAACTTCGCCACAGGTTTCGGCTCCACATTCGACGGCGTCCACCCCACCAATGGCTACCATCCGCTCTGGTTCCTGATCTCGGCCGGGGTGTTCGCGTTCGTGCATGGCAGCGTGGCGCCACTGCTGGTTCTGTATGCGCTGCAGATCGGGATGCTGATCGGCTCAGCGGTCTTGCTGTTCCTTGCGTTGAAGCCCTTCGACCGCCTCTCGGCCGGCTTCACCGTGGCGCTGTTCATCGCGAGTTGGCACACCCGCAAGATCCTGTTCGCGGGGATGGAGAGCACACTCGCATTCCTGATCGCCTCGGCGCTGTTGCTGCTGGCGGTGAGGCGCCGATCGGGCTTCTTCGTGCCCGCCACTGGGCGTGAGGCCCTGGGTCTGTTCGTGCTGCTCCTCGCCTTGTCGCTCTCGCGCCTCGAGGCCGGCAGCCTTGCCGCCATGTGGGTGTGCATCGCGCTCGTGGCGGATACGCGCCAGGGTGGTCATGCGCGGGGGCGCATTCTTCTCATTGGACTCGGGCTGGTCGTGGCCGGCGGTGTCTACGTTGCTTCGAATATGATGTTGGTCGGTGTGCCGATGCCGATCTCGGGACTCGTGAAGTCGGCCGGAGTGCACACTTGGGACTCTGCGCTCCCCGTTCTCCTCGGCCACCGCGATGCATTCATCGGGCTCATCGCCCTACCTGGCGGTAGCACTCTCGCCCAGTGGATCAGCACTGCCGAGGCCGTGGCGCTGGCTACGGCGCTCGTGGCGCTGCTCGTGCGGATTGGGCGCAAGGATCGTGGTCAGGCATGGGGTGTGGCACTCTTCATCCTGTTCGCGATTCTCTTTGTTGCGATGTCGGCCTTTGTGACGCATGGGATCTGGGCGTGGTACCGCTGGCCCGCGCTTTTGGCGGGCGTGCTCGCGACGTTCGCGCTCATCCACTTCGTGCTCGCGCGCCTGCGACACGCGCGGCTCGCGCTGGCGTTGCTGGCGGTCGTGTCTGCCGTGTCGCTCGTGCCCGACTGGTACCTGACGCTGCGAGCCCATCCGCTTGCGGATTGGAGTCCGCTGCGCGGGTTCGTGATGGATGAGACCGTGCGTTTCATCCGCGAGCAGATCCCGCCTACTGAGCGCATCGCTGGCGTGTCGAACGGGATCTTCGCCTACTTCAGCGGCCGTCAGATCGAGAACCTCGAGGGGCTGGCCAATGGCGCGGACTTCTACCGCGCGCGCCGTGACCCGCGCGCGTATGCCGCCTACCTGCATGAGAACCGCATCCGCTGGATCATCTTCCATGCGTGGTCGAGCGAGGACCGGGCCTGGCGGTTCAGGACGTATGTGCCAGCGTCGCA
>JANLOU010000153.1:0-2757 GCA_031366735.1 Candidatus Eiseniibacteriota bacterium | reverse complement strand
CGCCGGGTGGCGCGCGGCAACGGGGGAATGGATCGCGTTCCTCGATGCGGACGATCTGTGGTTCGCCGACAAGCTTGCTGTGGCATGCGAGCGGTTGCAGGCCGCCCCGCAGGCCGACTGGTTCTTCAGCGACGGAGCATTCCGTACACTCGATGGCGAGTTGCACGATTCGTGGTTCGAGCTGTATGCCGATGTCACCGAGCCCTACTGCGGTTCGCCGGTCGCGCAACTGTTCGAAGTGAACTTCGTGCTCACCTCCTCGACTGTCGTGCGCCGATCCGCGCTCGAGTCCGCACAAGGGTTCGATGAGCGTCTGACGCATGCCGAGGATCTGGACTTGTGGGTGCGGCTGTCGCGTCGCGGGCTGGCCACAGCATCACGCCGCGCGCTCGTGCGGTATCAGCACCGCGAGGGTGGACTCTCGCGCCAGACCGAGAATCGGCTGGTGGGGGGCGCGACACTGTTCGACCGGCTCTCCGCGGATCCGGGGCTCTCGCCCGCCTTGCGCCGGTTGGCGCTGCGCCGTGCGTCGCTCTACCACTACAAGCTTGCGGTCCATGCGATGCGGGAAGGCCGGGGTGCGCAGGCACGCCACCGATTCCGTCGCGCGTGGTTGTTCCCGGAACGCGTCAAGCCAGTGCTCCTCGGCTACGCGGCAGCATGTCTCCCCACTGCGTGGTTCGCGGGCCTGCGCCGTCACGATGCGGCGCGTGCGGTCGCCACGCCGCTCGCGGCGCTGCGCCGGGTGAGACTGCATGGGTCGAGCGCCGGCCCGTCCGGACTGGATTGCGCACCGCAAGGCGGGCGAGGTTGAGCCCCGACCTTCGCCCCCGGACGCGCGATGTCGCCGGCGATGTGCGTGCTGCTGCACGCCGTCAGGGCCGCGACCTGACCGGCGTGCTGGCCGTCGTGCCGGGGATGGTCATCGCAGCGATCGTGATGACCTGCTTCATCGTGCTCGATTACACATTCAATCAGGACTCCCACCGAGTGGTGAAGGTCGCGGCCGGCATCGTCGGGCTCGGCGCGATCGTCTCGATGCCGATGTTCGGTCTGATGCTCCTGCCGATCGCCACGCCCTTCCTGTCGTGGGTGCCCCCCACGCCGATCCCCGGGCTCAACCCGCTCAATGTCCTGCTGTTCTCGATCTTCGGGACCTTCGCGCTCGGCCGCGTGCTCCAGCGGCGCCCGTTGTTCCGCCCGAACCATCTGGGAAGCGCCATCGGACTCCTGTTGCTGGTCTGCGTGGTCTCGGTTGTCCGTGGCGCGGCATTCCCGACCGGCTACGGGTTCAATGCGCTGGACGCCAGTCTGCAGTTGTTCCGCTCGGCGACGAGTTTTGCCACCTACTTCATCGTCCTGGCCATGGCGAATGGGCTGTCGGATCGCAAGCGGATCACTTGGGCGGTGATGCTCGGCCTGTTGGCGGAATCCGTCGTCACCGTCATCTATGGTCGCAACGGCAGTGGCAGCCGTGCGATCGGCTCGATCGGTCAGTCGAATGAGCTGGGTTCCTTCCTCGCGCTGTTCGCGGTGGTGGCGCTCGCGCTGTTGCCCGGAGTCAAACACTGGCTCGGTCGCGTGCTCCTGGCGGGCATTTTCGTCGTCGCCAGTTTCGGCATCATGCTTTCCCTCTCGCGGGGCGGCATGTTGGCCTTCCTGGCGGGCTCGGCCATCGTGGGCTGGAGATCCTCACGCGTCTGGTTCGGCGTGATGGTGGTGGCGATGCTCCTCTCGCCGCTCTGGGCTCCGGACTATGTGAAGGAGCGCGTCGTGAGTTCGCAGATCGAGGTGGAGGGGACGGACGACATGACCCTCGACATGTCGGCGGAAGCCCGGCTGCAGACGTGGCAGAGCATTCTGCAGGTGGTGAGTGAGCATCCCATCGAAGGCGTTGGATTCACGGGCCTTGGCTATGTGCTGCCCGAGATGGGGACGCTGCTCGGGTTGGATGAAGTCCTGGACTCCGCTCATTACACCTATCGGCTCGTGCTCGCGGAGATGGGCATCCTTGGGATCATCCTGTTTCTGTGGCTCCTGCTGAAGTGCTGGATGCTGGCGGATACCACCGTCCGCACCGCACGCAATGCGTTCGACCGTGCGCTCGGCGTCGGGCTCTGTGGTGCCACCGTGAGTCTGGCGGTGTCCTGCGCGTTCGGGGACCGGTTCTTCAATGTGGTCATCGCCAGCAGTTTCTGGATGCTGTGTGCGCTCGCCGAGGACGCGGTCTCCGAGCGTCGGCGGAGTGCCGCGTGAGCAGGCAACTGTTGCGATGGCTGCTCGCGTTGGGAGCAGGCGCCCGCGTGACGCGGCGCGGGGCGTCGCGGTTGACCATCGTGCGCCACCATCGCATCTACCCGTGCGGCGCACGCGCGCTGTACCACCTGGGGGTCTCGGAGACGATCCTCGCCGGGCAGCTCGAGACCTGCGCGCGCGCGGGGCTGACCCCGCTCACCGTTTTCGAGGGGCTCGCCTGGCTCGAGCGGGGCGAACCGGGGCAGGCCGTCGCATTCTCCTTCGATGACGGGTACGCCGATAACATGACGCTGGCCCTGCCCATCCTGCAGCGTCACGGCGCGCACGCGACCTGCTTCCTGGCAGCAGGCCTCATGGAGACCCGGACTGCGCCGTGGTGGGATGAGCTCGCGTTCATCCTCGAGCATGCCACGGTGCCCACTGCGGAAGTCCGGTTCGCAGAACCCGCCACACGCATCGAGACGCACTCGCTCCAGCTTCGTCGCACGGCGCTCGCAGCGC
>JANLOU010000138.1:0-4148 GCA_031366735.1 Candidatus Eiseniibacteriota bacterium | reverse complement strand
GAGTTCGAGACACTCCAGATCACCAATCCCGCTTGGGCCCAATCGTCTGGTGTCTTGAACAGATCCTCGGTGGTGGGCAGGAGACGCTCCTCCCCTGTTCCGTCCGAGCGCAGGATGTGGATCTCTTCTCGCCCCCGCAGCCCTCGCGTGTATGCGACCTTGCTGCCGTCCGGGGACCAGACGGCGTCCGAAACGAGGTCCCCGGTCGAGGTGAGCCGGACGGCGGCTGAACGCGCAAGGTCGATGCGCCAGAGGTCACCGTCGTTCAGCACGGCCGCGAACCGGTCGTCCGGCGACAGCACGGGTCGCCCCCACCGCCCCAGTGGTACCGACAGCGTGCCGAGCGTTGCGCCGGACCGGTCATACCACTGCAACTCGGTTTCCGGATACTGCCCCACCAGATGCACCAGCCGGCCATCGTTCGAGGCGCTCGCAACGGGTTCCGCGTCGATATCGGAAACTGGCGGTGCATCGGCGAGCGCGAACGGTCCCCCCCCGAGTTTTAGTGCACGCGCATCGAAGCGTTGCGCCATGATCTTCCCCGCCCGCCGGAACACCAGATATCCCGGGGCGGCATAGACGGGTGCGGACTCGGCGTTCATGATCTTGCGACTCTGCCAGGACCCGAGCGAAGTCACGAAGATGCCGAAACCCTCGGGGCCGGGCGGAAGTGACGCATAAAGGAAGTGCTTGCCGTCGGGCAGGAAGCAGGGGAAGCGATGGGCCGCTTCGTGGCGAGTGGAGTCGAGCCGCGTGGCATCGGTCAATTCACCGCCACTGGCGGGAATGCGACGGAGTGGTCCCTGCGTCCCAGCCGCCACGACGAGCACATGGTCACCACTCCATGCCACCCCTCGCGCATTCGGCGCGGAGCAGAGTTCCACAGGTGTTCCGCCCCCGATCGCGACGGTCACGAGCTTGCCCAGATTGATTCCCGCGAGCGCCAGGTTGCGACTGTCAGGCGACCAGCTGATGCCGACACTCGCCCTCGCGCGCATCAATCGCGTCGCTTCGGGGGAATCCAAGGGCTGCAACCATAGGTTCGAAGTCCCGCTCGAGTCCTCGGCAAGGAACGCCACGGTCCTGCCGTCCGGCGAGATGACTGCGCTGGAGGCATACTCACGGAATTGGGAATGCTCGGGCGCGGTCAACGAGAGGATCACCGGACGCTTCGGGGTAAGGCGGTCGAACAGGAGGAGTCCGGCAAGTGTGACGGCGAGCAGTGAAACGGCTGCAGCAATCATCGAAGGAGTGCTCAAGCGTCGACGACGCAGGCCCACCGTCGGGATCGCCGCGCCCACCTGCGAGCCACCCTCGGCGATCCCCTGAAGCTGCAGCTTCACATCATGCGCCGTCTGCACGCGCTCGTCGGGGTCCTTCGTGAGCAGCGTGCGGACCAGTCGATCGAGCCCCTGCGGCGCCACGGGCGATACCTGTGAGACCGACGGCGGCTCGCTGCCCATGATCGCGGTGATGAGCGAGGCCTGACTGCGCCCTTCGAATGCGCGGCGGCCCGTGGCCATCTCGAAGAGCACGCAGCCCAACGCCCACAGATCACTGCGCGTATCGGCTTCGCGCCCCTCCAGCTGCTCGGGCGACATGTACTGGAAAGTGCCGACGAGTGTGCCCTCGGCGGTGAGCGCCTGCGCCACGGTGGGCGATTGCGTGAGCGCGGCCATGGTCACGCCGCTGCCGCTGATCGGACCCGCCATACCCGTGGCGCGCGCGAGGCCGAAGTCCATGAGCTTGGCACCACTCCTGGTGAGCATCACATTGCCGGGCTTCAGGTCGCGATGCACCACGCCGGCGCGATGTGCCCGGTCGAGCGCATCGGCGATCTGCGCGCCCAGCCGCAACACTTCCCCTCCCGCCAGCGCGCCCTTGGCGAGCCGCTGTGCGAGCGTCTCGCCCTCGATCAACTCCATCACCAGATAGTCGGTGTCTCCCTCGCGGCCCACATCGAACAGCGTGCAGATGTTCGGATGGTTGAGCGAGGAGACCGTTCTCGCTTCGCGTTCGAAGCGGGTACGCACCTCGAGGTTGGCAGACAGGTGTTGCGGCAGCACCTTCACCGCGACATCGCGCCCGAGCCGCGTGTCCCTCGCGCGATACACCTCGCCCATGCCCCCTGCGCCCAAAGGCGCAAGGATCTCGTAGGGGCCGAGCTTGGTTCCGGGCGCGAGCGTCATCTTCGGAGCAGTCCCGTCCAGCCAAGGGTGAGTTGCAGCGATGGCCCCGGCGTCGAACCGCTCGGTCGGCTGACAAGGAAACGCTCACCGTCACCCGTGCGGATGCCGGTCATACCCTCCGGCAACGCGAACAAGCGGGTCGGCGTGCCGGCACGCAGGTCAGCTCCCACGGATTCGAGCGGGAGGCTGATCAGGTCCCCGTGCTTGTCGGAGTAGAGCACTTCGTGGCTATCGCGACCCCAGAGGATCCAACACTCCCGCTCGGGTTCCCCCGAAAGCACCTGCAGCCTGTGACCGGGCACGGGGTACGAATCCACGAAAATCTCGAGTTGCCCAGCGTCCGCCGTCTTGAACATGGCCCATTTGCCATCTGGCGAGATCCGCGCACGCCGTTCGACAGCTGAAGTCCTGACATAGGGCGCGGGTGCGCCCCCGCCCGTCAAGGGGACCGTCCACAGGTCCCAACTGGTGTCCCCGGCCTGATCCGCCTTCTGCCCGAGGACTGCGAGCAGCAGCGAAGTGCCGTCCGGCGACCAGTCCGCCACATCCTGGAACAACGCCGGCACGGTCTTCAGCTTCTCCGCGACCCCGCTGCCCCCGGCGTTGAAGATATCCACCGAGAGCCCCCCGGACTTCCCCAGGTCCACCGCGAGTCGACGGCCATCGGGCGACAACGCCACACCCACTTCGTTCCATGCATCCCGCACGACACGAGTGGTGATCGCTCGTTCGAGGTCGACGCGCCAGATGTCCCTGTCCCGCGTGGCGATTGCGAACGTCTGATCCGGGGACAGCGCCCGCACGAGCCAGTCTCCCTCGGGCAGCGCGATCGTCGAGAGCGAGCTTCCCCTGCGATCCAGCCACTCGAGCTTCGAGCGGGGCGAGGTTAATCGTTGGATCAACAAACGATCGTTCCTCGATGCGGTTGCGACAGGCTCCGCCGTGTACTCGGACGGTGCAGGAGCATCCCCGATCGCAAGGGGCTCGCCAACCAGCCCGAGCCGATTCGTGTCGAACCGCTGCGCGGTGACATTGCCGCCCTGCACGAAAACGAGGTACCCCGGCTCGGCGTAGATCGGCGCACAGTCCGCGTCCATGATGTGCTTGACCTGTTTCGAGCCGAGCGATCCCACGAAGATCGGAAAACCTCGGGGCCCCTCGGGGAGCGTGGCGAACAGAAAATGTTCTCCGTCCGGGAGGAAGCACGGGAATCGATGCGCGGATTCGCCTCGGGTCGAGTCCAGCGCCGTCACCGGACTCGACGACCCACCACTGGCCGCCACCTGATACAACGGACCCGAGGCGCTGGGTGCGAACACGATGATGTCCTTGCGTCCCCAACTCCCGCCCCTTGCATCGGGAGCCGCGCAGAGCTTGGTGGGGTTCCCCCCGGCGAGAGGGAGTCGGTAGAGACTCGCCCCCGAGGAGCTGAAGAATGCGAGCGCGCGACCATCCGGCGACCAGATGGGAGAATAGCCACCCGCCGCGCCGGTCAACTCGATCGGGTTGGTCGAATCCAATGCCCAGAGCCAGAGCTTCTGTCCGTCCCTTTCGCGGTCTCCCGTCGCCACGACATGCGCCCCGTCCGGCGAGATGGCCGAGAAGCTCCAGAACGGCGAGAGCGTCAGGTCCGAGGGCATCGGAATCTGCAGCCGCATCACGGGCGACTTCCGCGCGGACTGCGCGTAACCCAGATAGGCGGCTGCAAGCAGGCCCACCACGCCCACGCCGAGCGCGAGACGGGTGAGCAACGCCGTGCTGCGGGCGCGTGGCGTTGCAGCCACGCCGAGCAGTGCAGGGGCCGATTGCGAGCCCGGCTCGCTCATCCATTGCAACTGCAGCCGCACATCGTGCGCGCTCTGCACGCGGTCGGCGGGGTCCTTGGCAAGGCAGGCGCCGATGAGCCGGTCGAGCGCGGGCGGACTCATCGGCGCCACCTGCGATACCGCTGCCGGTTCG
>JANLOU010000120.1:0-5218 GCA_031366735.1 Candidatus Eiseniibacteriota bacterium | reverse complement strand
GTGAGCAGCGTCGGGCGCGGCAGCGCCTGCGCCGCGGCGGGCAGGAATGGCGCGCCGTCAGCGCCTCGATCCGCGGCTCAGAGGGCTAACTGCTCGCCGCTCGCGTGATGCAACCAGTGTGCATTCACCCAGCGCAGCTTGTCGGGGTCGAACACCGAACCGCTCGAGCCCAGCCGGTCCAGCGTGAACGCCTCGAGCAACTCCTCGCGCGTCAACAACTCGCGATCATCGCCGGGATGGAACCCCAGCAGCGCCAGATATCCCAGCAATGCTTCGGGGACGAACCCCGCGCGGCGCCAGTCGCCCACCGCCACCGCGGCCTCGCCATCGCGCTTGCTCATCTTGGTGCGGTCGCGATTGAGGATCAGCGCGACATGCGCGAACTGCGGCGGCGTCCATCCGCGCGCGGCGAACAGCATGAGCTGGCGCGGCGTGTTGGCCAGATGCTCCTCGGCTCGCAGCACATGCGTGATCTGCATGAGGTGATCGTCCACCACGCACGCGAAGTTGTAGGTCGGCAATCCCGAGGAACGCAGGATCACGAAGTCGCCCACGATGTCGGCCGGAAAGGTGACATCCCCGCGCACGAGGTCGCGCACCGTCCACTCCGAGGCCGGCACGGTGAACCGGATACTGCAGGCCTCGCCCGCGGACCGGCGCGCGGCGGCATCCGTCGGGGGGATCGCGCGACAACGCCCGTCGTAGTGCGGCGGCTTGCCCGCTGCCAGCGCCGAGCGGCGGCGCGATTCGAGCGAGTCGTCAGAGCAGAAACAGGGGTACGCCTGCCCGGCAGCGATCATCGCCTCGGCGTGCTCGCGATAAAGCGCGAGCCGTTCGCTCTGGCGGTAGGGGCCGTACGCCCCACCCACGCCCGGGCCTTCGTCCGCATCCAGACCCAACCACTGCAGATCCTCGAGCACGCCGCGCTCGCTCGCGTCCGTGGAGCGCGCGGCGTCGGTATCCTCGATGCGCAAGACGAACACGCCCCCGTGCTGGCGCGCGTAGAGCCAGTTGAACAACGCCGTGCGCGCGCCGCCCACATGCAACCAGCCCGTGGGGCTCGGGGCGAAACGCACCCGCACGCTCATCGCGCCACCTCGGGCCGTTCGATCAGCGCCACCGCCATCGCCGCCAGGCCCTCGCGCCGACCCACGAATCCCATGGTCTCGTTCGTCGTGGCCTTGACCGAGACGCGGTCGGGGGTGATCCCCAATGCGCCCGAGATGGCTGTGAGCATGGCGGCGCGATGCGGCGACACCTTGGGCGTCTCGGCGACCAGCATGGCGTCCACATTCTCGATGCGCGCGCCGGCGTCGGCCAACAATGCGGCGATGCGGGTGAGCAACAGGAGACTGGACGCATCCTTCCAACGCGGATCGCCGGGGGGGAAGTGAGTGCCCAGATCGCCGAGCCCCGCGGCGCCCAACAAGGCGTCGCCGATCGCGTGGCACAGCACATCGGCATCGCTGTGGCCGGCCAGGCCCCAATCACTCTCGAATCGGACGCCTCCCAACACCAGCGCGCGGCCCGCTTCGATCCGGTGCACATCGTAGCCCATACCCACCCGCATCCCCATCAGCTCTCCTGGCCCGGCGCGCCAACGGTGCGGGCGAGCCAGGCTTCGGCCAGCGCCAGATCCGCGGCAGTGGTGATCTTGAGATTGAGCGGATCGCCCGCCGTGACGCGAACGGGATGCCCGAGCGCCTCGACGAGCGCTGCATCATCGGTGGCCTGACCCTGCGCCTCGGCGTGTGCGCGCACCAGCCAGTCGCGGCGGAACACCTGTGGCGTTTGCGCGCACCATAGTCCTGCGCGCGGGATCGTGTCATCGATCACGCTGAGCGTGACGCGTTTGAGGGAGTCGGCAAGCGGCACGGCCGCGATGGCGGCGCCGTGCTCGACCGCGCAACCCACCGCCCGCACGACCACCTCGCTCGACACCAGCGCGCGCGCGCAGTCGTGCACGGCAACATGCGTGCACGCGTCGGGCAGCGCCAGCAACCCGCGTCCCACCGAATGCTGGCGCTCTTGTCCGCCCTCGACCCAGGCGTGCACCTTGGCGTCGGTCATGCCGCACGCGGACAACATCTCGCGCAGCGGCTTGCGCGGGCCCACGACCACGATCGCGTCGATCGCCGCGGTGCGTTGCAATGTCTCCAGGCTCCAACTGAACAGCGGCCGACCACCCAGCGAGACGAGTGCCTTGGGCACGCCCGCATCCAGACGCTCGCCCCGCCCGGCGCACAGGAGGATCGCGGTGACGCTCATGCCAACCTGTGCCCATGCCGGTTCATCACGCGCGCGGCTCCGGCGGCGGCGTCTTCTCGCCGAGCAGCACATCGAATGCTTCCCGCACCGTGGCGATCGGCACAGCCTCCAGCCCGACATTCTCGACATCGCCCGCCTGCGTGCGCGGGAAGCCCGCGCGCACGAAACCCAACTGCGCGGCTTCGCGCAGCCGCGTCTCCAGGCGCGGCACCCGCCGCAGTTCGCCCGAGAGACTCACCTCGCCCAGCGCCAGCGTGCGCTCGAGCATGGGGCGGCTCTTGTAGCTCGAGGCGATCGCAAGCGCCACGCCCAGATCGGTGCCCGGGTCATCCAACTTGAACCCGCCGGTCACGGTGATGAACACATCGTGCTTACCCAACTTGAGCCCCACGCGACGCTCGAGCACCGCGAGCAGCACCGCCAACCGGCGTTGATCGAACCCGCTGGTGACGCGTTGCGGCGTGCCGTAGAACGAAGTGGACACCAACGCCTGCACCTCGACGAGCAACGGGCGAGAACCCTCGAGACTGGCCACGACCGCCACCCCCGGCTCGCAGCGCGAGCCATCGGACAGGAAAGCGGCGCTGGGATTGAGCACCTCGCGCAGGCCGGTTTCGAGCATCTCGAACACACCCAACTCGTTCGTGGACCCGAACCGATTCTTCGCCGCGCGCAACACGCGGAAATGCTGGTAGCGCTCGCCCTCGAGATAGAGCACCGCGTCGACCATATGCTCGAGCACGCGCGGACCCGCCACGGCTCCGTCCTTGGTGACATGCCCCACCAGGAATACAGCCGTCTGCGAGGCCTTGGCGTAGTGCAGGAGCGCCAGCCCGCATTCGCGCACCTGCGTCACGGTGCCCGGACCGCCATCCAGGTCGCCACGCGACATGGTCTGGATGGAATCCACGATGAGCGCATACGGCTGCACGCTGGCCGCCGCCTCGAGCAATGCCTCCAGATCGGTCTCGCACAACAACAGCAACGACGGCGGCACGGCTCCCAGGCGAGAGGCGCGCAGACGGATCTGCTGCTGGCTCTCCTCGCCCGAGACATACAGCACGGTGCGCCCGTCACCCGCCAACGCGATGGCCAACTGCAGCATCAGCGTGCTCTTGCCGATCCCCGGATCGCCGCCCACCAGCAGCAGCGAGCCCGGCACCAGCCCACCGCCCAGCACCCGGTCGAGTTCGCGCATTCCCGTCCGCGAGCGCTCGGTGCTGCTCATCTCGACATCGGCCAGGGGCTGCGGAACGGTGCTGCGCGCGACTCCACCACTGGGCACCCAGCGACGACCGCCGCGGCTGGCCGGGGCCACTGCCACCGCCTCGCGTCCCGCGGGCGGCGCCTCGGCCGCGGTGTTCCACTCGCCGCATGCCGCGCAGTGCCCGAACCAACGGGGCTGCTCATTGCCGCACGCGGTGCAATAGAACACCGTCTTGCCCGCCTTGGCGGACTTGATGGACTTGGCGCTCATCCGATTGCCTAGAAGATGCTCAGATTGATGTACTTGCGCGGGTGCAGCTTGATGTCCTCGATCAACAACTTCATGGCCTTGACCGATTCGGTCGCATCGACGAAGAGAGTCTTATCGTTGATGAGCGCGCCCAGCGAACCCTCGCCGCGGTCCACCTTCTCGGTCACGCTCTGAAGCGAGGCACGCAACGAATCCATGCGCGCCGAGAGCCGCTCCAGATTGGTCGACGACCGCTCGAAGTTATCGAGCGTGCGCTTGAGTTGCTCTTCGCGATCCACGGTGAGGACCTTGGCCGTCTTGGAGACATCGTTGAGATTGCCGATCGTCTCGCGCAACATCGCGCGATTCTCCTTGAGCGCGTCGCGCAACTCCTCGCTGGTCGTGCGGAAGTTGGAGAGCGTCTTGTCGACATCGCCGTTCTGCTCCAAGCGTACGCTCAGCTTCTCGAGGTTCCGCGAGACCGCGTCCATCGCGACAACCGTCGGGCCGATGCCAGACATGACCTCGCCCAACCCCAACTCGAACACGCCCTGAATCGTGTCGCGGTCGGTGTACGCCTGCCCGGTCTGCTTGAGGTCCACATACACGACCTTGTCGCCCATCATGCCGACATTGCGGATCATCACCCGACTGTCGTGCGTGAGGACCAGATCGGTCGGCAGTTCGAGATCCACCGTCACATGGTCGCCCACCAAGCCGACCTTGCCCACATTGCCCTTGCGGATCCCGTTGACCTGCACTTCGTCACCCTCGCCAAGGCCACCCGTCTGCGGATAGCTCACATGCCAGGTTCTCAGCTTCTTGCCGAGCGTGAACTCTTTGAGATAGGTGACGCCACCGACCAGTACCACCAATGCCACGATGACCGTGGCTCCGACTTGGATCTCTGTCCTTCGACTCACGCGATCCTCCCCGCCGTCAAAGCGGCTTGATCGGGCCTTCGCTCGACCCTTCGATGAACTGTCGCACCATCGGGTCGCTCGTGTTCCGCGCCTCGTCGGGCGTGCCCGTGAATACCACTTTTCCGTCGTGCAGCATGGCCAGGATATCGCCCACATGGTACGCGCTGTTCATGTCGTGCGTCACAACGATGCCCGTGACGCCCATGCGCGTCTGCATGGAGCGGATCAACTGATTGATCACATCCGACATGATGGGGTCGAGCCCCGTCGTCGGTTCGTCGTACAGGATATAGGCAGGGTCCATGGCAATCGCGCGGGCCAGTCCCACCCGCTTGCGCATACCGCCCGAAAGCGAAGCGGGCTTCACATGCTCGACATCCTTGAGACCCACCCACTCCAGCCGTTCACGCACGCGGGCCGCGATCTCGGCCGGCTTCATGCGCGTGTGCTCGCGCAGCGGCAGGCCGACATTCTCGCCCACCGTCATCGAGTCGAACAGCGCGCCGCCCTGGAACAGCAGCCCGAAGCGGATGCGGACCTGATTGAGTTCGCCTTCCTTGAGGCCCACCAG
>JANLOU010000094.1:0-2127 GCA_031366735.1 Candidatus Eiseniibacteriota bacterium | reverse complement strand
GCATCGGGGTTGTGCTCGGCGGTCTTCTCGATCTCCACGCCACCCTCGGCCGAACAGATGAAGGTGATCGCCTTGCTCGCGCGGTCCACCAGCATCGACAGGTACAGTTCCTTGACGATGTCGGTCGCCTCGGTGACCAGCACCGAATCCACCGGCATCGCCCGGCCCGCCGACTGGTAGGTGACCATGCCGGTGCCGAGCATCGCGCGGGCGGTTTCGCGCACCTCGTCGATGGTCTTGACCAGCTTGACGCCGCCTGCCTTGCCGCGACCACCCGCGTGGATCTGCGCCTTGACCACCCAGTGATTTCCACCGATCGCCTTGGCCGCTTCGGCCGCCTCGCTGGGGGTCCGCGCAACGCGCCCCGGGGGAACCGGAATGCCGCACTCGGCGAACAGTTCCTTGGCCTGATACTCGTGGAAATTCATCGGAAATACCTTGTAGGAGCGGCTTCAGCCGCGATGACCCCATCCGCGGAATCGCGGCTAAAGCCGCTCCTACGTAGAGGTTGCAGGGGGCGCATTGTCGCCCGCCCCCCCGGCAAAGGCAAAAGCCGTACCGTAGGATGACGGGGCACAAGCCCTTCGCAAGCGACCCGCCATGCCGCTGAGTTTCCAGGAAAACGCCACCCCGCAGCATCGAGAGCTGTATTTCTTCGCGCTGTTCCGCGTGCTCGAGGCAGGCATCCTCGGGATCGTCGCCTTCACCCCGCTCGGCCTGACCATGGCGGTGATCCGAGAGCCGGTGCTGTTGCAGGTGGTGACGCTGGGGTACTTCCTGGCTTCGTTATTCCTGATCTACGCCAGCCGGAGCAACGACACGGGGATGAGCCTGCGCCGACAGGCCGCCTTCGGCATGGTCACGGACCTGCTCGTCTGGGGGACCGCCCTGCTGGCGATGGATGGCGGCGAGAGTGGACTGGCGATGTTTATGATCTTCAACCTTGGCGCCGGCTCGCTGATCCTCACGACGGCCTCCAGCATCGGGTTTGCGGTGAGCGCCGCGGTGATCTTGCTGGCGGAATACTTCTTCAATCGTCTGGTGACGGGCGGCACGGCGCGAACCGCCGCCGAGGCGACCATGTTCTCGGTCACTTACCTGGGCACGGTGATGTTGTGCCAGCAACTGCGCCACCAGATCAACGCGAGCGAGGCCCTGGCCAGCAAGCGGGGCGAGGAACTGGCAAATCTGTCGGAACTCAATGAACTGGTGATCCGACGAATGCGCACTGGCGTGCTGGTGGTCGATGGCTCGCACCGGATCCGGCTGTCGAACGAGGCGGCATGGGCATTGCTCGGATGTGCGACCCACCAGCACCGCGACCTCATGGATGTTTCTCCCGCGCTACACCAGATGCTCTGGGAGTGGCGCCAGGGCCGCACCAAGAATGTGCCGGCGATGACTTTTTTTGAGGGCGGAACCGAAGTGTTGCCGCGCTTCGTCTCGCTCAGCCTGACCGACAGGCTGTTCCTGATCTTCCTCGACGACAGCCGTATCTATTCGGGACGCGCGGAAGAGCTGACGCTGTTCACGCTCGGCCGCCTGTCGGCGAGCATCGCGCACGAGATTCGAAATCCGCTGGCTGCGATCAGCTACTCGGCGCAGTTGCTCGAGGAATCGACCGAACTCCCCGAGGCCGACCTCAGGCTGGTGGAGATCATCCACTCCCAATGCACGCGCATGAACGGCATCGTCCAGAACATCCTTGGACTTGCCCGACAGGAACGTTCGCAGACCGAGAGCGTCGAACTGGTGGCCTTCACTCGAACCTTCGTGCACGACTATCGCGAGAGCCATCCGCTGGAAACGGATGTGCTCAAGCCAGTCGATGAGGGCCACCGGGTGGTCGCAATGGTGGACCCACAGCACCTGCACCAGGTGCTGACCGTGTTGGTACATAACGCGTTGACCTACGGGCGGACGCCCGGGCAGTCCGCGCAGGTAACCGTTTCCGTGCGGCGGGACGGTCCCCAGGCCAGCCCCGTGGTCGAAGTCATCGACCGGGGTCCGGGCATTCCGCCGCGCGTGGTCGAACAGATCTTCACCGCCTTCTTCAGCACCAGCGACCACGGGACCGGCCTGGGCCTGTACATAGCCCGGCAGCTCTGCGAGGCCAATCAATGCATC
>JANLOU010000077.1:0-3771 GCA_031366735.1 Candidatus Eiseniibacteriota bacterium | reverse complement strand
GCCGGGAGTAGTTGCGCGCCGAGCGGAACGAGAATGCGGTCCAGCTCCACGCCCTGGGGCGAATAGCAGATCACCAGAGCGCGTGAGGGCGCCTGAGCCCCGGGCACGATGGCGGCCGCCATCCAGCCGCGATCCAGATGGGCGGCGGCGCGATCCCCGGCCAGTCGGGTCGCGCCGCGGCCCGAGCGAGCGTCCGCGATCGAGGCGCCACCGCCATCGAGCACCAGAGCGCGCGAGTAGGCGAATGGCGCACTCCCTCGCAGCGGCGCGGGCAGCGTGCTCACACCGCCCTCGCCCTCCTCGAGCAGCACCGCGACCCGATAGCCGTTCTCCTCGAAATAGGCGCGCCCGTCGGTGATGCCGATGGGGGCGACAAGACTGACGCGGAACGCGAGCGCATCGCTGGGGTCGTAGTAGACCGCGAGGATATCGCCCGCGCTGCGGGCCGCGGTGACTCCGGTCTGGACGGGGCTGAGCGCGGCGAGCGTGCCACGGCCCCAGGCTGTTGGCTCCGCGAGTAATCGTTGCGCGTGGGGCGCGAGTGCCGCGTCGGATGCCGTGGCGAGGAGCGCGCTGAGCGCAACGAGGACGGCAAGCGAGGCGAGACGAGTCATCCGACGGACCCTCGAGCGGAGCAGTGAGGTGCGCGAGCGCGTCGCGCAGGAATCGTGCAGCAAAAGTGTACGGGGCCGCGATCCGGAGGGTCAACGGATCGTATCGCCTTACAAGGTTGCTGGCGTTGTTCCTGCGCGCGTCTCAGCCCGCCAACAGCCGCTGCACCAGCCAGAATCCGCCGGCGGCGATCACGCCAAGGGAGCCCACCCGCAACACCCACGGGCTCCACGCGGGGCGCTTAGAGCGTAGCTGAGCCAGCAACGGGGCCACCGTGAGGACGATCGCCATCTGCGCGAACTCCACCCCGACATTGAATGAGACCAACGCCAGGCCGAGCGCCTCGCTGGGCAACGAGAGTTCGCGCAATACGCTCGCGAACCCGAATCCGTGCACGAAGCCAAAGCCGAACGCCAACGGCGCTCGCAGATCACGGCGACCGCGTTCGGAGAGCAGGTTCTCGACCCCCACCACGACGATGCTGAGCGCGATCAGCGGCTCGATCACGCGGGGCGAGGGTTGCACCCAACCCAGCGTTGCCAGCGCCAGCGTGATGCTGTGCGCGAGCGTGAATGCGGTGACGATGCGCACCAACTGGTGCAGCGAGCCGCCCATGAGCAGCAGCCCGAGGATGAAGAGGATGTGGTCGGGCCCGATGAAGATGTGGTGGAATCCCTCGCGGATGAAACGCCACACCACCTGACCCATGTTGCGACGCGCGCCGGTGTTCCAGCGCGTCTCGACATGCCCATGATCGAGCAGGTCCTGGACCTCGAGCCGCCCCTCGACGCGGATATTCACATAGGTCTCGTGCGTCTCCTCCCAGTCGAACAGCGGCCCGTGGACTTCGAGCGTGCTTGCGTTCGGCCGGGCGAGCGCCACGGCAACGCGCACGGCATGCTTCTCGGGCACCAGCGTCAACCCCCCGAGCGCAACCCGGAGCCGCTTCCCATCGGCCCGCAGGTCGAGTCGCTTGGCGAACGCTGCGCGCAACGCCGCCTCGTGCGAGCGGACGCCCGTCGCGCTCGCCAGCACTTCGGGCTCCGCCAATCCGAGTTCGTGCGCCAGGTCGACGATGTGTGCAGTCACCTCCCCGCGCAGTGAATCCGGAGCTGCCACAAGATCGATCCAGCTGTAGGGCTGGCTGTGCGCGTTGGCGCGCGCCGCAGGAATCGCTGCGGCGAACAGTGCCGTCAGTGCAGCGATCAGGGCGGCGTGACGCATCACCGGGTTTTCGCGTGGGCCTTCGCGGGGCGAGCGAAGGTGAAGTTGGCCCACAGGCTCTGCCAGTCGGCATCGGCGCGGGATTCGCTGGGTTCCATATGGACACAGGAGACCATCCACTCCCCTGCACGCGCTACCGGAATGGTCAGGCTACCGTCGGCACGCGTGCGGCCCTCGAACACAGGCCCCAACGAATCGCGTGTGGCCACATCGAATGGGCGGTTGTTCGAATCGAGCGGGCGGTTCCAGACGCGGACCAGCGCCCCCGCGAGTGGGCGACCCCGCAGTAGGACGCGGAATGGAGCGCGCTTGAGCACGGTGGGATCCGCGCTCGGCAGTACTTCCAGCGCGAGCCCGACGGGGTCGATCGCGCGCGAGAGGTCAGTGCCACGCAACCAGGTGCGGCAACAGCGGGCGTAACGCTCGCGCCCCGGCTTGGTCGTGGTCCTCGTGCGTTCCCGCTCGAGCCGCGGGACTTCGAGTCCTTCGAGCCGCAGGTACGCGTCGAACGCGGGCCCCGGAAGTTCGATGGTCGCGAAGTCGCTCTGGTAGGCAACGCTCGCTCCGCCCGCGTCGGGCAGGATCAGCCGCGCGTAGTCCTCGGAGCCATTGACCCCGAGCTCGCGCAGGTCGAATCGGCGCGTGGTCTGCGCCTCGAGTCGCACCACACGGCGCGCCGCAAGCGGTTTGGTCTCACCGCGGAAGCCCGTGCCCACGAACGCGCGCACCACGAGCGTATCGCCGGCGGCGGCCTGGTAGCGCAAAGGCGCGATCCAGAACTCGTGCGCGTACAGCGGAGCAGCGAACAGCAGGAGCGAAGCAGTGGAGATGGCGAGAGGGAGGCGCATGCGGTTCCTGATCAGGAGGAGGGAGTGGAGCGAAAGGCGAGGATGCGCGACATGATCGGGCCGCCCGGGGGATCGGGCTCCTCGTGGAGTACTACGGAGAGCGAGGGGAAAGCGGATGAGAGCTCGCCGGGGGCCAACAAGAATCGGGCGTGTGTGGGGCGTCCGTGCAATTCCTGACCCTGACGATAGGTCTCGTACACCAGTGCCCCGCCGGGCGCCACGGCGCGCTGCAGCCATGGCAGGAGCGGGCGATGCAGGAACCGGAACACCATCACCACCTGGAACTCCCCGGGATCGGCAAGGGCTTGGCGTTCAAGATCCGCCACGCGCGTCTGGATGCGGACGCCGTGATTCGCGGCCAGCGCCTCGGCGCGTTCAAGCGCTTCGGGCGCACGGTCCCACGCTTCGACCTCGAAGCCGTGCAACGCGAGGAACACGGACTCGCGGCCCGATCCCGCCGCAACATCGAGCACTCGACCGTGCGGCAACTGGGGGAGCACGCGCTCCAGGAACGGCGACGGCCGCCACAGGCGTGCTGCCAGCGCCGAGTCGGTGACTCCGCCGGGCATGGTCAGGAGCGCCGCATCCAGCCATCGCACCCAAGTGTAGCCCAGCCGAACCAATGCTTCGGCGGCGTCCCGTGCCAGCCCGGGTTCGTCGTGAACCACCAATACTCGCGCATCGCGCGGCGGAAGTTCGGCTCGGCGCGTGGTGAACTCGTGGCTCGCGATCCGCCCCGCGCCTGCGAGATGTCCCTGCGCAAAACGATCGGCGGGTCGCACATCGAGCACGCAACTGGTTGGCAGGAGCGCGATGGCCCCCTCAGGGGAGACAGGCAGAGGCGGGTGGGGCGGCGTTGTGTCGGCCATTGGGACACTCTAGCAGGCGGCGGTCTTCGCCCCCGGAGGCGACGCCATGCGAACGGCCACCTCCGAGGAGCGGAGGTGGCCGTCGCGGACTGCGGAGTTGGTTGGTGACTACCGGTAGATCGACTTGACCTGGCCCCAGCTCGACATACGGGCCGGCGTGGCCTGATCGTAGTTCTGGAAGCAGATGTTCGACCACGTGGCCGTCGCGTTGTGGGGCT
>JANLOU010000014.1:0-1695 GCA_031366735.1 Candidatus Eiseniibacteriota bacterium | reverse complement strand
CGCGGGGCACCGCGTGGTGCACGGCATGAAGCATTCCGAGCCGACGCGGATCACGCCAAAGCTCCTCGCGGAACTGCGTCGACTCACACCGTATGCCCCCGATCACCTGCCCTTGGAGATCCGGCTGATCGAGGCAATCCGCAAGCGTCATCCCACGCTGCCCCAAGTGGCGTGCTTTGACACCGCATTTCATCGTTCCATGCCGAGGGTCGCCAAACTACTGCCGATTCCGCGGCGCTATGCGGCCAAGGGTGTCGAGCGCTACGGCTTCCACGGGTTGTCCTACTCATATCTTCTGGAAGAGCTGACGCGCCTTGGCGATCCGGCGGCCACGAAGGGTCGTGTGATCCTCGCGCATCTCGGCAACGGCGCCAGCATGGCCGCCGTGCGCGACGGCGAGGGCGTTGACACCAGCATGGGCTTCACTCCGACGGCCGGATTGGTGATGAGTACCCGCACCGGAGACTTGGACCCGGGCCTCGGGTACTACCTGGCACGCACCGAGCGCATGACCGCGCCGCGGTTTCAGCAGCTCGTGAACCACGAATCGGGGCTGCTCGGTGTTTCTGGGACCAGCTCCGACCTGCGCGACTTGCTCGCGCGGGAAGCCGACGACGCGCGGGCGAGGGAGGCTGTGGCGCTGTTCTGCTATCAGGCGAAGAAGTGCATCGGTTCGTACGCCGCCGTGCTCGGTGGACTGGATGTGCTTGTCTTCGCGGGTGGCATCGGCGAGAACGCGCCAGTCATCCGGGAGCGCATCTGCGACGGACTCGGCTTTCTGGGCGTCGCGCTGGACCCGACGCGCAATGCGCAGAATGCGCCGCTGATCACGCGGAAGGGCGAGCGCGTCCGGGTGCGGGTCGTCCCGACCAACGAACAACTGATGATCGTGCGATCCGTCTGTCGCGTACTCCATCTCAGTGCCACCAGGAAGGCGTGACCGATGATCCCCCGCACACTCGAGCCGGAACTGCTCCACAAGATTGACGCGTACTGGCGTGCCGCGAACTACCTGTCGGTTGGCCAGATCTACCTATACGACAATCCCCTGCTGAACCGGCCCCTGACGCTCGCGGATGTGAAGCACATGCTACTGGGCCACTGGGGGACGACCCCGGGACAGAACTTCATCTATGTGCACCTGAACCGAGTCATCAAGAAGTACGACCTCGACATGATTTATGTCTCCGGTCCGGGTCACGGCGGCCCGGCCGTCGTGAGCAACACCTATCTCGAGGGCACATACAGCGAGGTCTACCCTGACATCAGTCAGGATGAGGTCGGGCTGCGGAAGCTGTTTCGCCAGTTCTCGTTTCCCGGAGGCATTCCCAGCCACGCCTCGCCGGAGTGCCCGGGCTCGATCCACGAGGGCGGCGAGTTGGGTTATTCGCTCAGCCACGCATTTGGCGCGGCGTTCGACAATCCCGACCTGATCGTCGCGTGCGTTATCGGCGACGGAGAGGCTGAGACCGGTCCGCTGGCGACAGCATGGCACTCGAACAAATTTCTCGATCCAGTTTCCGACGGCGTGGTCCTGCCCATCCTGCATCTCAATGGCTACAAGATCGCCAACCCGACCCTCCTCGCCCGCATCACGCGGGAGGAGCTGGAACAGTTGCTTCGCGGGTACGGATGGGCGCCATCGTTCGTCGAGGGTCACGAACCCGCGTTGATGCACGAGGCCATGGCCAGGGC